>JANQHP010000024.1 GCA_028282625.1 Rickettsiales bacterium
ATCGAACCCTCGACACCGAGCTTGGGAAGCTCGTGCTCTACCACTGAGCTACACCCGCCTTTTGATCGTGTTGCATGCAACGTGCTGCATGCAAACGGCAAGAGGTGATAGATCAGGATCCTGCGTCAATCAAGTGTTATTTCTTAGACATGGGTAGTGTCTGCTGCTAGTCTCTCACACCATCACACAAAGAAACACCCCTTATGCCGCTAACCCAAATCATTGCACCACGTGAAAAAGATTTAGGCGGGTTTGCCGTACGCAGGCTGTTGCCTTACCTCCGGCAGCGGATGGTCGGGCCGTGGATTTTCTTTGACCATATGGGCCCCGCAGCGTTTCCTGCCGGTCAGGGCATCGATGTGCGGCCGCATCCGCACATCAACCTTGCAACCGTGACCTACCTGTTTGAGGGCGAAATATTGCATCGCGATTCGTTGGGAAGCGTGCAGCCCATTCGCCCGGGCGATGTGAATCTGATGGTGGCTGGAAGCGGCATCACCCATTCGGAACGGGAGCGCGAGGAAGTCCGAACTCGCCCGCATGTGCAGCACGGATTGCAGCTATGGCACGCGCTGCCCGAAGCGATGGAAGAGACCGATCCGGCATTTTACCATTATCCCGCGTCTGAGATTCCGGCACTGGAGGTGGAGGGCGTGCCCGTTCGGGTCATGATGGGAAATGCGTACGGTGTAACATCACCGGTCAAAACATTCTGCCAGACGCTGTATCTGGAGGCGCATCTCAAAGCGGTGCAGCACCTAACCTTGCCCACCGCGCCGCAATGCGCGCTTTATGTTGTCAGCGGGGAGGTGACCCTGGGGGATAAGAGCCTTGAAGCTTACCATATGGCGGTGCTAGGTGGTGGAGGCGATACGATGATAGCCAAACAAGATGCCCGCATCGCAGTGATTGGCGGCGAAGCATTGGGCGAACGATTCATAGACTGGAACTTTGTTTCCAGCCGGAAAGACCGCATCGAAGCGGCCAAAACCGACTGGCAGGAAGGAAACTTCCCGACCGTACCGGGCGACGAAAAAGAGTTTATCCCCCTGCCCTAACGCCACGAAAAAAGGAGAAGCCCATGGAAACCCTACAAGCAATCAAAGCACGGCGTGCGGTCAAGCATTACGACCCAGATTACGTGATGCCGCAAGAGGATGTGGATCGGTTGCTGGAGCATGCAATGCTGGCACCAAGCTCCTTTAATCTGCAACATTGGCGGTTGGTGCTGGTAGAAGACCCAGCGCTGCGGCAACAATTGCGCGAGGCCGCCTGGGATCAGGCGCAGGTCACCGAGGCCTCTTTGGTGTTTGTGCTATGCGCCGATCTCAAGGCATGGGAGAAAAACCCCAAGCATTATTGGCGCGATGCACCCAAGGCCGCGCAGGATATCTTGGTACCCATGATCCAACCTTTTTACGAGGGCAAGGAGCAGTTGCAGCGGGATGAAGCCGCACGTTCGGTGGGCTTGATCGCGCAGACCATGATGCTGGCCGCCAAAGCAATGGGGTATGATAGCTGCCCGATGATCGGCTTTGACCCGGAAAAAGTGGCAGAGTTGATCCGCCTGCCAAGCGACCATATGATCGGCATGCTGCTCGTGGTAGGCAAGGCAACCAAGCCCGCCTGGCCAAAGCCTGGCCCACTAGCGTTAGACGACGTGCTGATCAAAAACCGCTTTTAAAAAAAGTCGCCTTAAAAAAGTGGCTTCTGCTTACACCACCTTCCTTTTACAAAAAAGACCCCGGGCACAAAAAAAGACACTAAGTGGTGCCTTGTTGGATGGGATGGTAATGTACTTACGTAATGGAGCGGGTGATGAGATTCGAACTCACGACTTCAACCTTGGCAAGGTTGCGCTCTACCCCTGAGCTACACCCGCTTGTTTGCCATGCTTTTGAAAGAGGCATATTCGCTGCCTGCAAGGAGGCGCATCATAGGAAAAAACCTCCGATTTGCAAGCGTAAAATACCGCAAGCAAGCCTTTTCGCCTAAAAAGCTAAAAAATGGTAGCACGCCAGGTTGGCATAAAGCGTTGGCGATATAGCCGCTTAGGCAATCTTCGATTTAGGCAATGTTCAAAATGGCTTTGATCAGCACCGCTTTGACCGGCCATGCGGTGTTGCTCGCCGAAATCACATGCAGGCGATGGTTTTCAGAGGGGCCATCGGTGCATATGGTGACCTTGCCAAGCGTGGGCTGCAAGGACTCGGGCAAGTCCGTTGCACCGGCGATTTCCGCAAAGATAAGCTCCGAACCTGCGGGAAAACCAAGCTGCGATTGCAGCATAAACAGGCCAAAGGTAGGAAATTTCTGCAAAGCAGGGATGCGCGCCACACGGATTTCATAGGATTGGTTTTTATCCAGCCACGCCACGCTACCCTCCTCCCCAACGCTACCAATCACTTTGGTACGCATGGTTTTGGGAGCACTGGAGGCCACATCGGCTGGCAAAAGATCCAGCAGCTCGCACCCCAGCCCTTGCGAAAGGCGCACCAGCCAATCAACCGTCAAACGCCGGCGGCCCTTTTCCAGCCGGTCAATCTGTTGCTGCGAGGTACCAATACGCTCGGCCAGATCCTGCATGGTAAGCCCACGCTGCTTGCGCCAGCGACGAATGTTGTTGATCTGCTCCTGCCCCTTAGGGGTCGGGCGGTGATTCCAGTCTTTTGCAGCGGCCAATCTGATCTCCTTCTTACAAGAAAACATCCACGTTTAAAACAAACAGGCGTATTCTACCATGAATAGATTTTCATGCAAGCATCCTCTTGTACCAAAAACAAAATACAACCTGGTTTTTTTCTCATAAAAGAATAGCTTGACTGTACATAAATTTTCTTTTATGGCAGGTTTGGCAACCTAAGGTTGCTATGGTTGCGGCTTAGGCTCCTTGTTCTAGCTGCAACCCTTCTTTACTTGCGCGCGATTCAGACCTATGGTCGCACGCCATGAGTCCAACATTGCACATCATTGGTGGTGGCCTGGCCGGGTGCGAGGCGGCCTGGCAGGCGGCAGAGCGTGGCGCTTGCGTGGTGCTGCACGAGATGCGCCACGGGCAACGGCGCAGCGAGGCGCATCAAACCGACCATTTGGCAGAGCTGGTCTGCTCCAACTCCTTCCGCTCTGATGATGCCACCGCCAGCGCCATTGGGTGTTTGCACCAGGAAATGCGGTTGCTGGATTCGGTGATTTTACGCGCGGCCGATCAGCATCAAGTGCCGGCAGGCGGCGCGTTGGCGGTGGACCGGCACGGATTTTCAGCCGCGGTGGAGGAAGCCGTGAGTGCGCATCCGCGCATCACGGTCCAGCGGGAAGAGGTGGTAAGCTTACCCGCCGCAGAAACGGGACCGGTAATCCTGGCGACCGGGCCGCTGACCTCCACGCCGCTGGCCGAAGCCTTGCAGCAGGTGACCGGGGCGGAGTATCTGGCGTTTTTTGATGCGATTGCCCCGATTGTGCAAACGGATTCGGTGGATATGTCGGTGGCGTGGTTCCAAAGCCGCTACGATAAGCCGGGTCCGGGTGGCACCGGCAAGGATTACCTTAACTGCCCGATGGATGAGGCGCAGTATCACCGTTTTATCCAGGCGCTTTTGGAGGGCGAAAAAACCGAATTTAAGGCGTGGGAAAAGAAGACGCCCTATTTTGGAGGCTGCCTGCCCATTGAGGTGATGGCCGCGCGCGGGGAGCAAACCTTGCGCTCTGGCCCGATGAAGCCGGTCGGCTTAACCAATCCGCATACGGGCAAAACCCCTTACGCCGTGGTGCAGCTGCGCCAGGACAACAAGCTTGGCACGCTTTACAACATGGTGGGGTTTCAGACCAAGCTGAAATATGGCGCGCAAGCCGAGATTTTCCGTCAGATTCCAGGCCTTGAGCAAGCGGAATTTGCGCGGCTTGGTGGCATTCACCGCAACACCTTTTTGCACAGCCCAACGTTGCTCGATGCCAGCTTGCGGCTTAAAAACGCGCCGCATGTGCGCGTAGCCGGGCAGATTACCGGGGTGGAAGGGTATGTGGAAAGTGCAGCGATTGGGCTGCTCGCCGGGCGTTTTGCCGCCGCAGAAATGCTGGAACGTGCCTTACCCATGCCGCCCAAGGAAAGCATGATGGGCGCGCTGCTGGCGCATATTACAGGGGGGCATCAGGGGGAGGATGTGGCACAGTTCCAACCGATGAATATCCATTTTGGGCTGGTGCCGCCACTTGCCACGCGCGTCAAGAAAAAAGCCGAGCGCAAAGCGGCCTATTGCACGCGTGCGTTAGATAGGATGGAACAATGGGTAAAAACCCTTCGCGATCTTTAGCGTTTGGGGGTGTTGGCCGCGGCACTTTGCGCCGCCATATTGCTTGCAACCATCGCGGAAAGGTCTGAAGACATGCCCGCAGGGCTTGCAACCGTGCCGGATTGCGCTGGCATCTCACCGCCACCGCCATAAACCACCTGCGCCAAGGCAGACATATCCACACCGATATTCCCACCAATGCCATTCTGGCCATCTGCGCCTTTAAATTGTGTGTCGAGCTCCAGCGTGCCGGTGGGTCCGAGTAATGATTCCATGACGTGCTCCTTTCTTGTTCTATCTCACACCATGTGAGTCTCACACGATTCCTTCACTATAGCACAGCACAAGTAAACAAAGTGTTAAGCGCCCGCCTTTTCTTTTGTGGAAAAAAGATCACACCTTGGGGGAGTGACGTGAGCCCTTTACTTACACCAAAACCTGTTGAAGCATCTCACCTTCCCTCCATCCTATGCTTTTTGTATCACGTAAAAAACCACCGCACTAACATCTTGTTAATCTTTTCCATGCTATGATCAACTGTAGGTAGCAATACACCTGGAGAAAATATGGCGACAGAACAGCAAAACCAAATCGATCCGGAAGTAAGCTTAGGGCTGGATGCCCTGAAAAATACGCTTGGTGCCATTGGCGGCTATTCCGCACAGGTTTATAATTATACGCCCACAACAGGCTTTGGAAGTGGAGTGGGCACAATCAATTTAGGCTCATCCTTGATCAACAGTGGCACGGCCGCACTGGAGGGCGACCCCGAAAAAGCCTTGCAAGAGGCAGGCAAGCTCGGTGCGGCTTTTTTAAGCACGGAAACCGCGCGTGACATAATCGGTCACTGGGCAGCGAGCATCGCGCCTAGTATGAACAATGCGGATATAAGTGGCACATTGCAGCATGGTGGTGCAGTACTGGGTGCGCTCGGTACCGGCGCTAACATCTATAATGAGCTTGAAAAAGGTGGTGAACATGCAGCAACCAACGCCACGGTAGCCGGATTGCAAGGGGCGGCAGATATTGGTGGCAGCTATTTTGGACCTGCAGGATGGGTCATCGGCCAGGGTACGGGTGCTGTTACGAGCTTGACCGCAGAAATCATGAACCCAGGTGCCAATGTGCCCCAAGTTTCTACTGTGGCTGCCGGGCGAACGCTGATGGAAAAAACCGGCCTAAATGAGGCAATTGTGGACAAGGCCTTCGGCAGGGAATTGATGACAGATATGGCGCCCATCGCCACTAGGGCAGCAGAGGTTGGAGGCACTTTTGTGGGCGGAATAGTGGGAAGTGACTTTGTCATCAAAAGTGACACGTTTCAAGACGTCTTTCTAACAGAAGCCTTAGTGAAAAATCCACATGCGAATTTTGACTTAGTTAATCGGCATACGGATTTAGATATCACGCCTACGGAAGTGTTTAATACGCTGCAGGATATAAAAAGTGAGTTTTCAAAAGATGGCAGGCCTACAAATGACATTGAGCAGGCGATGACCAATGTAGCCAGGGAGATTGGGTTTACCCATGAGCCAAAAAACCGTACGCCTGAACGAGGTTTCGACTACCAAGCTACGGTCAGCAACATCGAAAGCAAGGTGGCAGAAGCAGGCACGTTTAATGGCAACCCGGAGGCGCAGCAGGCCTTTGATCAGGCGATGGAAACACTCCGCGAAGCTGGGCACGCAAGCTATCAAATGTCTCCTGAGGGAGAGCTGGTTTTTCAAAAGACTCTCGCCTCGTTAGAGCAAAGCGCCGGTGGGGTGGGCGCAGAAAGCATGTTACGTGCGACCAAGAACGTGATGACCGAAGGCCTTCCCTTGCAAGAAACGTTAAGGATGGGTTCAGAAATGGCCCCTTCCAACTCAGAGCATAGCAATTATGTTGCGATGGTAAACGATAGCGTGGAGGCGCTTAATGAATCGCTGGACATTCAAACATCCTTGACAGAAAAGGCCTTTAATGTAGCCGCAGAGATCGGACTGAATATTCTCAACTCGCTGGAAGGGGGGGAGAAGATGCGCGTTTCTGAGTCGGATTTTGGGCTTAAGTCACCCACCGAAAGTCCGAATGTGGCGATCGATCAAAAAGGTGCTGGCATCCAGGTCTCGTAGGGACCGAGGACATTTCCTCCCGCGCGCTCCAGCATTTTTCCATCGTTCTTGCTTTTCTCTTGTGCTCCATGCTAGAAGCATGGCAACACTCCATGGAAGGAGCCGATGATGGCAACCGACGAAAAAAACGAAACATCCCAAGCTGAACCCACAGCCAACAAAGGCGAGGAGCAGCCCAAACCCCCTCAAATCGCGGTGCGGGCCCAATATATCAAGGATTTTTCCTTTGAAAATCCGCTGGCACCACGAGGCTTGATGACCCAGCCTTCGTCTGCGCCCAAGATTGATGTGCAGGTGGATGTGAACGCCGCGCGCCAGGGTGAGGATGTGTTTGAAGTCGCACTCGGGCTGCGCATCCAGGCCGATATTGAGGCATCGGGCGATGAGGAAGCGCCCAAGCAAAAGGCGCTGTTTCTGGCCGAGTTGGATTATGCCGGCCTGTTTCAGGTGGCCGTGTCACGCGAGGAGGATTTGCAGCCAGCACTTCTGATTTATGGTCCTTCGCTGCTGTTTCCTTTCGCGCGGCAGATTTTAGCCGACATCACCCAGCAGGGCGGGTTTGCGCCGCTGATGCTCGACCCAATCGACTTTGGCGTGCTCTATGCCCGTCGGCAGGCGCAAGCGCAGCAGGAAGCCAAGGATAAAGCGTAAAGCTTAAGCAGCAATCTTGATGTGGCAAGCGCTCCATGTTTGGGGCTCCGTGATGCCATCATTTCCCTTAAAAAACAGCGAGATATCACGCTATCTAATCCCGTGGGCCGATCATCTTTTCTGGCTGGACCCACGCGTCAAATTGCTCCTCGGTGAGCAGTTCGAGCGCCAGTGCGGCTTCTTTAAGCGTCGTGCCTTCTGCGTGCGCTTTTTTCGCGATCTTAGCCGCATTGTCGTAGCCGATATGCGGATTTAGCGCGGTCACCAGCATCAGTGATTCGTCGCGCAATTGGGTGATCCGCTCCACGTTCGCCTCAATGCCCTGCACGCAACGCTCGGTGAAGCTCACCATACCATCGCGTAGCAAGCGAACCGATTGCAGCAAGTTATAGATCATCACCGGCTTAAACACATTCAGCTCAAAATGCCCGTTACTGCCGGCGACCGTCACGGCGGTATGGTTGCCCATCACCTGCGCCGCAATCATCGTCAGCGCCTCGCATTGCGTGGGGTTGACCTTGCCCGGCATGATCGAAGAGCCCGGCTCATTGGCCGGCAGGCTAAGCTCACCCAAACCGCAACGCGGGCCAGAAGCCAGCAAGCGGATATCGTTGGCGATCTTCATCAGGCTGACCGCGAGCACATTGAGCGCGCCAGAAGCATCCACCACCGCGTCGTGCGCGGCCAGGGCGGCAAATTTATTGGGCGCGGTGACAAAGGGCAGCCCGGTGATGCTCGCCACTTCCTTGGCGAAATCCTCGGCGAAGCCTTGCTTGCTATTAATGCCTGTCCCCACGGCCGTGCCGCCTTGTGCGAGCGGAAAGAGTCCTTCTAGCGTGCGCGTGATCCGCGTATGGTTTTCCGTCAGCTGCGCCACGTAACCCGAAAATTCCTGACCGAGCGTCAGCGGGGTGGCGTCCTGCGTATGGGTCCGCCCGATCTTCACCAGATCCGCGTAGGCGGTCGCTTTTTTCTCCAGCGCTTCTTGTAAGCCTTGTAGTGCAGGCAGCAATTGATGGCTGATCTCTTCGGCAGCGGCAATATGCATCGCGGTGGGGAAGGTATCGTTAGAAGATTGCCCGGCATTGCAATGATCATTAGGATGCACCGGGTCCTTGCTGCCCAGCGCGCCGCCAAGCATCTCAATCGCACGGTTGGCAATCACCTCATTGGCATTCATGTTGCTCTGCGTACCGCTTCCCGTTTGCCACACCGAAAGCGGGAAATGCCCCAGCAATGTGCCGTTGATCACCTCCTCTGCCGCCTGGTCAATCGCACCGGCAATGCGCGGCTCGAGTACGCCAAGCTTCTGGTTGGTCCTTGCGGCCGCCTGCTTCACGATGCCAAGCGCGCGGATCAGCGGAGCGGGCATGGTTTCCTCCCCAATCGCGAAATTGATCAGGGAACGAGCGGTTTGCGCGCCAAAATACCGGTCGGCCGGGACCTCGAGCGGACCAAAAGAATCCTGCTCGGTGCGGGTGGGAATAGAAGCGTTGGACATAGGAAAACCCTTGCGATTTACGTGAAACGTGGCTGTCGGACTATCACGCGGGGGCAAAGGCTGTCAAGCGCCTCTTGCTTCTTGCGCACGCAGCGCGTATAACACCATGCCTTGCACGGTGGGCGGAAGCGCCAAAAGCCGGCAATCACCAAGCCTCAGTGGCGGAACTGGTAGACGCGGCAGACTCAAAATCTGCTTTCCTTCCTGGAAGTGGGGGTTCGATTCCCTCCTGAGGCACCAGGCTTTGCTCTTCGAGCGACGCCTGGCGCAGCCAGGTGCTAGCGACGTTAGAGCGGTCCTGCCCGGCGAAGCCCGTAGGGCTAACAGAGATTCACTATGTGGTGGTCTGGTTCGATAACACTCCTTCACAGTGCATCCTCTAGATTGTGATTGCAATGGTCTAGGCCCTTGTGGTCCCACATTTTATAAAAAGATATTAATTCTTGTGCAAACCGCCACATTGTGGTAACCTTATACCGTCTCAAGCTGTGTTCACTCTGTGAATGCAGCTCTAGTGCCCCTGCGGCACCCGCACGCTCTGCTTCGCCAGTGCGTGCAATTTAACGGCCACCCCCAAGGAAACGTGGCCGATATAGGAGTTTCTGACATGAGAAGTGAAAATTTGGAAGTCATAATTGACTTGCAGTCTGACTATCCAAAGCCTATACAAGAGGCTTTGAGACCTTTGCTCGAGCACTTGAACATTTCCTCTTCAAAGGATGGCGCCGCCCAAAAGTGGTGTAACCTCTACTCCATCCACGAAATGAATGTGAAAGTCGTTCAACCCGACAGCAACATTCAGCTGGTAGGCGACCTTGAAAAAGGTCAGCGTGCCATCCAAGTGGGCACCGCGACGGCTTCTGAAGGGGGCCTTCTGCACCTTTCAGGAGTAAACCTGATCACCTCTAACATCCTCTACGATGACATGGACCTACAGTACGCGGTCATCGGCGCGCTTGGGCGCGGAATGGGCCCCACTACACAGGAAGGCGTCTGGGCCGGTTTGGTCCTCTATGACGGCACAATAGACCCAGGGGCGGATACTAAACCAATAGAAGACCCAGACGCGCTCCAGAAAGAGCTGTCCGGAGCTCTTGATCTGCTGAGGCAAACCATGTTGGGAGCAATACCCAGCCTAGAAAGAGCACAAAAAGCGCTGAAGATTTTACAATCTTACGGCACAAGATTCTTTCACATCACTTCGCTGTGAGGCACCTCGCTGTGAAGCGAGAGGCAAGAGGCAACGCGCCATCTGTTTCCCTTCGGGGGAGCAGGTGGCGTTCTGCGTTTGGGGGGCAGGCAGCCATGCAGTCTCATCTCCGTCATCCCGCAGTTTAGCCGCGGGATTCAGCCCCACGAACTTTGTCATTCCAAAAAGGCTGTAAAGCCGAGTCGGGAATCTGTGTTGCAACATCTAAAAACATGGATAGTGAGATTCCCGCCTACGCGGGAATGACGATCTCCCCCCTACGCTAAAGCTTCTTAAGGGCAGGCCCTAACCCTCTCCCCTCCTCCTACGCCAAGGCTTCGTAGGACAGGCGTGGGGAGAGGGGATAAAGGGAAGTACCCACGCATCGCCTCAATATTCCCTCCCCCTTTCAGGGGGGAGGGTTAGGGAGGGGGTGTTCTTTCTACAAGCAGGGGCCTTGCCCCTTAAAACCCCGCCCGCACACGAGTACCGCGTCGCTTCGCTCCTAGTCGCAGGCAACGTGCCCGCTCCTTAGGAAGTACCCACGCACTTCTCCTCGTCATACCGCGGTTTAACCGCGGTATCCAGTCAGACATATCCAAACACTCCACTTCTGGATCCCGCGATCGGTGTCGCGGGATGACGGAGCATAAAAATATGAACACAGAACCATCCTGACTCCTGGCTCCCACCCCCTGCAACCCTACCCCAGTTGCGGCAAAGCGCGTAGCGTCAGGAAATCCTCCAACTCTTCTGCCAGCACCAGCTGCTCCAAAAGCGAGGCTGCCGCGTGCACCGGCAGCGCGTTGGCATCCACCTCGCCCAGCTCGTCGCGGTAGCGGCCCAGCTCTTCGGCCTGAAGGTCCAAATAGCGTGCCTCCTCCATCTTGGAACCCTCTTGAAGCGTGGCACCATAGCGCACCCACTGCCAGAGCTGCGTCCGTGCGATCTCGGCGGTCGCGGCATCCTCCATTAGCCCGAAAATCGGCACGCAGCCATTGCCTTGCAACCACGATGTCAAGTAACGCAGGCTGACCGCAATATTGTTGCGCACGCCTCCTTCGGTCACATCGCCCTCTGGCACCAGCTTCAAATCTTCGGCCGTAATCCCGGGATGCTCCAGGCCTTTCTCGTGCTGCGCCGCGCCCTTCATATGCGTATCAAACACCTCTTTTGCCAGCGGAATGAGCCCTGGATGCGCCACCCAGGTACCGTCATGTCCCGCCTTCACCTCGCGCTCTTTATCCGCACGCACCTGCGCAAAAATCTTTTCGTTCGTCGCTTCATCCGCGCGTTTAAGCGGAATATGCGGCGCCATGCCGCCCATCGCATGCGCACCGCGCTTGTGGCAGGTGTGGATGAGCAGCTGCGTGTAGGCCGCCATAAAAGGCTGCGTCATGGTGATCTGCTGCCGGTCCGGGCAGAGGAAATGCGGATTGTGCGCGTGCGTTTTGATGTAGCTGAAAATATAGTCCCAACGCCCGGCATTCTGACCCACAATATAGTCCTTGAGTGCGTAAAGTATCTCTTCCATCTGAAACACGGCCGGAAAAGTTTCAATCAGCACCGTACATTTAATCGTCTGATAGGCCAGCCCCAGGCGCTCTTCGGCGTAACGGAACACCTCGCTCCACCAGGCCGCCTCTTCATAATGCTCCAGCTTGGGCAGGTAGAAATAAGGTCCGCTGCCGCGCGCCACCAATTCCTTCGCATTGTGGAAAAGATACAGCCCAGCGTCCACCAGCGCGCCGGCAATCGGGGTGCCATCCACCACGATATGCATCTCCGGCAAATGCAGTCCGCGCGGCCGCACAATCAGCGTCGCAAGCTCCTCATTTAGCTGATATTTCTTGCCCTCTGGACTCACATATTCCATCTGCCGACGCACGGCATCCTGCAGATTGACCTGACCGGCCATGACCTGCTCAAAGCCGGGTGAGAGCGAATCTTCCAGATCCGCCATAAAACATTTGGCGCCGGAATTGAGTGCATTGATCATCATCTTGCGGTCCACCGGCCCGGTAATCTCCACGCGCCTATCCTGCAAGTCCTTCGGAATGGACGTCACCTGCCATTCTGCGTCCCGTATATCCGCGGTTTCGGCTAAAAAATCCAACCTCGCACCCTCGCGCCAGGCCTCGGCCCGTGCGTGCCGCTTCTCCAGCAGCGCCGCCATTTGAGGCTGGAACCTGCGGTGCATATCCACCACAAACGCCAGTGCTTCTGTCGTTAAAACGGTGGCAAAGCGTGCCTTGGCACCGGCCGGCAAGGTGACCTCCTGGACCTCCCCCGCATCGGTGTTTTGAGGGGCATTGCTGTTGGCAGCAGGGGGAATATCTAATGGGGAAGACATGGTAGGCTCCTTTGCTTAACGCGCACTTTTTTAGACACGGTAACTTCCTCTTAGGTAAAAGAAGTGGGTGGCTGGTTTACTTTTATCCTAAAGCAGGTATAACCATATCCTGCGCGGGTGCATTTGCCAAGCGCAGGAACAAAGAATATATCAGGCAAGCAACCAGTAAGGTCGATGGTAGATTTTCTGCAAGAAGTGCAAGAAGAGTGGCGGCGGGAGCGATGGGCGCGTCGTATCAAAGAAAACATGCCGCTGTTGGTAGGCTTTGCCTTGGCGATCCTGATCGGTACGGCAGCAGGCACCTGGTATAAAAACC
>JANQHP010000094.1 GCA_028282625.1 Rickettsiales bacterium
TGAAGACCAGCTCATCACGTATGATGGAACCAGCTGGGTTACGCCCACACCGCAGAGCTTCTCCTTAATCGGCATCAATACCAGCGCCGATGCCACCAACAAACTTGCCGCTGCTTCCGATGCTGTGCTTTTTAACCATAACGGCACGGACTCCCGCGTGAAAGTCAATAAAAACGCCGCTTCCAACACCGCCTCCCATCTCTTTCAAACCGGCTTTACCGGCCACGCGGAATTTGGCTTAACGGGCGACAACAATTTCCACGTCAAAGTCTCGCCAAACGGCTCCACCTGGTACGACGCCCTCACCGTAGATAGCAGCAACGGCCATTGCGTCATCGAG
This sequence comes from Rickettsiales bacterium, assembly GCA_028282625.1. Lineage (GTDB taxonomy): Bacteria > Pseudomonadota > Alphaproteobacteria > Rickettsiales > UBA8987 > JANQHP01. The sequence goes on from JANQHP010000094.1 coordinate 341, forward strand.
CAAGAGATCCGCCTAGGCTCAACCAGCGGCCCGCTCATCGTGCACGGCAGTGGCACACCCGAAGGCTACGTGGCAGCACCGGTTGGCTCCACCTTCCATCGTACCGATGGCGGCGCAGGCACCAGCTTTTATGTCAAGGAATCGAGCACCGGCGCCACCGGCTGGGTCGCGAAATAACAGGGCACTGTAAACCAGGCAGTCTGTCACAGGCAGGCTGCCCTACTTGCCCGCCAGCCCTTGTGCCAACTCTTGCACTTTGGCACACAAATTATCCACCGCCTTTTGCGCGTCCGGCATCGCCTCCTCCAGCGTTTGCACCAACGTAGAGCCCACCACCACCGCATCCGCAATAGCAGCCACCGCACGCGCCTGCTCCGCGTGCTTAACCCCAAACCCCACGGCAATCGGCACCTTTGCATAGCGTCGTAACATCTGCACCTTTTCTTCTACCGGCGCCATATCCCCAAGCGCACTACCCGTTACACCTGCAATCGCCACGTGATAGACAAACCCCTTGGCATCTGGCAAAATCTTGGCCGCACGCGCCGCATCGGTGGTCGGTGCACTCAGGCGTATCAACACCATTCCCACCTCATCCAGCACCGCTTCCAACTCTGCAGACTCTTCCGGCGGCAAATCCACCAGCAGCAATCCGTCCACACCCGCATCGGCCGCATCACGCACAAAAGCCTGCAAGCCATAATGCAGCACCACATTATAATACCCCATCAGCAACAAGGGGGTTGCCGCGTGATGCATACGAAAATCGCGTACCAACGCCAACACATCCGCCACCTTCACCTGCTCGGCCAAAGCACGCTCAGCCGCTGCTTCAATCACCGGACCATCGGCCATCGGGTCCGAAAAAGGTAGCCCAAGCTCAATAATATCGGCTCCAGCGCCCGGCAATGCAAGCAGCGCCTCCCGGCTCACCTCTAACGTGGGATGCCCCGCCATCACATAGGTCACAAGCCCGGCACGTTTTGCTTCTGCCAAAGCATGAAAGCGCGCTTGTAAGCGTTGGCTCACCCCGCCCCTCCTTTAAAGCGAGGCCGGCATAGCCGCACCGCTATGCCGCGTCACGCCCTGATGGTCCCACCAACGCTGCAATGCCTGCTCTTCATTGGCCGCCAGCACATCCCCACAAAACTCATAGCCTTGACGCTCCAGCGCATCGGCATGCTGGTCCCGCGCTTCCAACCCCACCAGCCAATAAAACACCAGTTCCAGCGCAATCAGCATATCCGGTGCAAAGCCCCTCACACGCAGCACACCTAACAGCCCAAGCACCAGCACAATCACGACAAAAAAGAGCCACAAGCGATGATAAAGCGCCCAGAACACATGAAAAATAAAGGCAAAAAAGGAAAAACCTTCCGGGATCGCTTGCGCACGCTCCAGCGGGTTGGCTGCATCTGGCTGTATGTAAATACGGTAATGTTTCATGCCCATAATTTGCGGCCTGTTCTGCGTACTCTATCAAAAAATGTGCACCCATTATAAAGGCAAAGCAACCAGAGTCCACCCGCATGTTTTTTCATCCCGCGGCCCCATATCCCCTTCCCCTTGAGGGGGGAGGGGAGAGGGGAATAAAGAGCCACGAAACCCTGAACACCGAACACCCACTTACAACATGCAACTTGAAACTTGCAACTCCACTAAACTCTCACTACTAAACTCTAACATCTTATTAATTAATCCTTGCAAAAGCTCTCTCTCTCTGCTATCCTTGAATCTAAGAACTATACCCCATCTTCATTAGAAGTGGGTACTCTGACTCTACGACATTCCCTTAAGCGAGGGATAAGGAGCATGACATGGAAGAGAAGTGCTTTACTCGGCAAGAGGTACAGGAAGTATTGGGTTGGCTCGAGCGTGAGAAAACCGAAGTCCGCTCTTGGAGCGTCACAGTAGGGAGTCCACATGAAAGTATAAAAGTGTACTTCATGGCAAAGATCAACCAGCAGTTCTTGGATCAAATCCCAAAAGAAGGACTGAGCATGAAAAATCTGGTTAATCTCTGGTTAAGGCAAATCGACTTCCTGAGCAGGATGATCGATTTTCTTTGTCCAGAGCATCTGCAATATATCGCGACTGGCGAAACGACAGCATTGCTCGAAAAATCCTCGGGCTTTCACGATATGCTAGGATCATACCTCTCCTCTTACGCACGAGGTGAAATGCCTCAATCCTGACCTCTCGACGCCCTCCCTCACGGAGGG
>JANQHP010000119.1 GCA_028282625.1 Rickettsiales bacterium
GGTCGTGGGTTCAAATCCCGCCGCTCCGACCACCCGCCGCCGCTCGTCACCGAAGGTGAACGAGCTGTGGCGAGATGGGGGAAGTGGGGGTGTGCATGAACCCAGGTTCACAAAAAGCTTCGTGAGCACAAGCCAAAGCGCCGGGCGAACGTAGCGTTTGCAACGCAGGGCTTTTTAAAAGCCCGAGTAAAATCCCGCCGCTTGGGCCGTTGGTAGACATTTATTGCTTAAATACAATACACATGCAATAATACTAGCGAGTTAATAATTATAACTCTAAATAGTACGGTATTATTTATATTGCTGATAATTCTAGTAAACAACAGGTAAGATTATCAAAAAACAGTATTTTCTCAATATGCTATTTGGAGCCCTGTGCTTTTGGACAAGCGTTATTGTTATTCATGCACTCCTACGCAATGTAGATTTCTATTGGCAATTTTCTCTTAGCGTGATTGCACCCTCCATAACTCTTATTCTCTATTACTTTCTACACAGAAAAAGAACGATAGTTGGTCAACACACGGTTAACGCACCACTCATTATAGTGTCTATATGGTGGCTTGCTCCCTGGTTGATAGCACTGTCCAACTTTACCTATGGCGGTCAGGCATACATGCTCTTTATAAATGATTGGGAGATGATAATCAAAACACTGTTATTTGCTCCCGCATTTGCTTTCGTTTTCAGTGGTTATGATGGATCATTTTTAGCACTTTTTGTGGTAAGTTTGTTATTTGGATTCTTTAGTTATTACGAAAAAAGAAAATGTGAAAATGTATCTAATTAAAATTCCAAAGATCCATACCAATCGATTCATTATTAGAAAACACACAGCGAATGATATCCCAAGTTCAACGACTTGATCCAATGCCTCAAGGTGCCCTTCCTAGCTTGCAGCGCAAGCGTAGGAGGGCTAAAATCATGCCATGTTCTATGTTTATCTGCTCAAAAGCATCAAGTTTTCTGGTAAAACCTATATAGGCTTTACCGAAGATCTGAAAGCACGCATGCGCGCCCATAACACAGGTGAATCAAAGCATACGGCTAAATTCGCTCCTTGGGAACTTGTTTCCTACCATGCCTTTGTGGATAAACGAAAAGCCCAAGCATTCGAGTATTATCTCAAAACAGGGTCCGGAAAAGCCTCTGCAAGCAAGCGGTTTTGGTAAGAGAATCGCGTGGGATGCGTGTAACGTCTTAAGTCAAATCCCGTCGCTTCAGGCACTCACTACACTTGAATTTAATGTGTTTTTTGTTCATGCTGAGTGGATGGGAAGACAACTTCACATAGCACTATCAGAAGATGATGACCGGGACTTTTTGAACTTTTTGAAAAGCAAGGGAGGGGTGTCTCTTATAAAGACGTTTGCAACAACTCAGGATAAACTTTGGATAGAATTAGAGCAAAATATCCCTGAAGAGAGAAGCCTAACATACTATATCTGGAACAAAAAATTTTCATGGACCCCTGAATATGCCCAAACTAAAACACCAGAGAAACATTGCTATATAAAGAACATATCCAATGCGCCAGTTATAGAATATAGCCGAAACCCATCTATTTCAGATGATTGTGGTAGACTTTACTGGGCAAAAGATTTTGCTACGGATAACTTAGATTATGACGTGGATGATTTTACGAAATGGTACAATATGATAGCACAGTGGGTAAAGAAACATGCCGCAGGAAAGCAGAACGACAATGGTGTCACCATATGGTTTTTACCTGATGCATGGCAACGTTATAAACAAAATTAGTCGCATCTCCAAGCTGCTTCAGCGCCTTAAGTCAAACCCCGCCGCCTTGGTCATGTTTTAGGGAAACCACATGAAAAAATGGTTATACATATTGATTATCATCATCATTAGTATGATGGGTTGGCTATACCACACAGGCTTCTTTGCTGTTGACGATTGTCTTAATAGAGGTGGTTGTTGGAGGTACCAATCTGAACAATGTGAATTTGAAGACCAGAAAAAATGTGACCAGGAGCGTCCTAAAAATTTGTAATGTGAGGAGTAAAACAATCTATTTCTTTTTCAAATTAGCCCTAACACGTACGTAAAATCCATGCGGCAGACCTACTCCATACTTCTGAACCAAGAACAAAAGGCCATTTTTCCTGATCGGTGCATTGTGTCTCATGCAAAACCGGATAGCGTCGCCAACATCTACAGAACGCGCACGCCCCTTTTGTCACTTATCGTGTTATGGCTACCGTTTCTTGTGTTTTTCCTTCTGCCCTTTTGTCGAAAAATTCAGGTTCCAATAGTCAAGAAACGCAAATGTATGTTTGAGCTTAAAAAATGTATCACCCTCATCGTACTGCTAAGCTTAGTTTTTGCGGGCCTTTTCACATATGACGCTTTGGAAATAAATAATCGCCTTCTTCGGCCACTCTTTGTGATTGTTTTCATTATTCCCGTTATTATTTGGGAGATGTACCACCCTGAGTCTTTTGACTACACTATCCATAAGGATACGATTGAATATGCATTCAGCCATTTGGGTTATGCCAAAGATTTTGCGCGACTAAATCATGGGGTGGTGGTAAATGCCGATGATGTGGATACCATCATCTATGACGCCTCCGATGATGCATGAACGGATGAATTCGTCGTTAACAAAATAGTCACCCCCCACGCGTCAAACACATGAGGGGTGCTCTTATCCGGCGCGCAGGCCTTCCTTACTTGCTAAAAGGCAGGGAGGAATGGTGCACATTAATGCGCACCGCGCCGTCTTCATCCTTGATGTAGCCAAACGTGTATTCCACCTTGGTTTCTTCACTGCTGCCGACAGGGGTAAAATAGTAGTTTCCCATGGCGGTGGCAGAGTCGATATCGGTGATAATCTGCTGCTTCCCAAAGCGCACTTTCGACCAAGGCTTAATGGCAAAGCCTTTATCTTCCTTGATGCTCCCGCCCACAAAATAGGAGAGCGCTTCGTCAAAACTTTCCCGAAACTGGTCATCGGAAGCCAACGTAGGTTTAAACAGCACCGCGCCGTGGTCGTAGGCATAGAGCGTGTTGATATGCTCGGCCGCCCGCGCGGAATAATCGCCTTTTTCCACATAGACGTTGCTAATGGCCACAATGCCATCGGCCCAGGCTTGTTGCGCTTCTAGCACCTCTTTTTTGGTAATACCCTCCCCATGCGCCCATGCGGCGGTGGAAGAAAGCCCGATCAGGGCGGCGGTTGCAAGAAATGTTTTCATCAAAATCTCCAAAAAGTTTACGTTCTAAGAACCCCCTAAACGCCTCCTGCCGCCAGGCCTTCTTTTAAGGGGGAAGGCACCTACGCTGCACGAAACGAAGACGCCAATTTTATACACGAAAACACCCCCGGATGCAAACAGGATCGATGCGAAAACAAACGCAAACCATGCGCGCGACATAGCCCATAAAAAAGCCACCCTCCCTTGTGCGGAAAGATGGCTTTTTTCTTGTTTAGTTGGTTGGTTTCCCCCTTTAAGAAGGGGGAAGGATTTTGCGGATCGGCGGCTCTTTTTTGCGAGGTTTTCGTCTTCCTCTTTTAAAAGATCGGCCAATCTTCCGGAAAAAACCCGGCAGGCCTCCTGCAAGCAGGGTTGCCAATGTGCCGGCGATCATTGGCATCACAATGCCTTCGATCACTTTCGGCTTTTTGGATTTAGGTTGCACTTCCGGTATCACGGTTTGCATCATATCCATTGCCGTGGGCATCTGAGCTTCGTAAACGGCCCCCTCGGAGACGGATTTTTCCTTTCGGCGTTTTGCATCCTCCTCCATAAGATACTCAAGATCTATTGCCATTTTTGAAACCGTGCGCTTCTGTTCTTCCAGAGCGCTTGTTATGCCAAACTCCTTTTTCGATGCTTCCTGCTCTTTCGTGCGTTGCTCTTTCAGAAGATTGAGATAGTGAAGAAACTCGGCCATCATAAGCGCATTAAAGCGCATTTTGGCAAGTTCTTCCGTTTCAGATTGCTGCTTGAGCTGATCAAGAATCCGATCTTGACGTTCTTGCTCTGTGAATTTTTCCAGCGGTGCTGCCGGGTTGTACCCAGCAACCATATGCCGGGCTATTTCAACAATCTCGTCGTTACTCTTAATTGCTTGATTCGCTAGTGCATCATCAGACGCAGCGAGCGAGTTAAGCTGTTTTTTGCTTAATGTGTTAAGCGTGGAGATTTTTTCTTCTGCTAGGCTTAACACCTCTTCTCGGATCTGTCCTCGAGTGACCCCAGAGGGCACCCATGAGAAACCTTCTTCCCTGGAATATGGCTCTCTGGCTCCCTCAACCTCTTCCAGCCACTCTGGAAGCGGAAGTTTGGGCACTGGAAACGGAGACCTGGCACCAAAATCCATGGGCAATTCCTCAACATCGTTTATCTCCTGAGCCTCTTGAGGTTCTATCCCTTGACCTTCCTGACCTGCCTCAAAAAATTCCGAATCCGAGGATGCCGGAAATTCGCCAGTATCCCAGTCAGGATCGGGCTCAAATGGATCAGGCTCAAATGGAACGGGCCCTACATCGGTGCTTGGTCCTATGGCATTGCCCATTTCCATGAGCACAGAAAAAGCGCCCACACCCAAAAAGCAAACCAAAACCAGAAGCGTTATCAGAGTTCGACGTTGTGTTGCCAGCAGAGCGATGATGCCAATCACCATTCCGACTGCAGCAAACAGCCAGCTTTCCCAGATCATCTTTTTCTCCTTGATGTGCAAGATTTTCGCACGCGCGTTCCAACCATATGTTATCAACACCCACACAAATTGGGTCTCGATAAAAATTATGTCAGCCGATCAGCGGCACGTAGCGGTCAAAAAAACGCATGCGAACCCTTAGCATAACAACCTTAGGTTAATAAATTGTTATTTGTCTCGCAATTTTTCAACCTTTGGTTGTTTTTTGAGTGACACAAACCCTCCCTCGAGCCAGACCCTTGCGTCTGTATAGCATTTCCTATACAATAAAGAGGCTATCCAAGGGAATGTCTTATGCAAAAAGAGCAATCGAACTTTCGTATTGATGCAGAAGCGAAAATGAAAGCCTATGAAGTGCTGCAGCAGATGGGGGTCAAACCCACCGATGCGGTGAATATGCTGATGCATCATATTGCGCATTTTAAGGAGCTCCCTTTTAAGCCACGCATTCCAAACGAGGAAACCGAGCACACTTTCGCGCAAACGGACGCGAACAAAGCACTAACCGCCTACGACGATGTCGCCCATCTCTTTGCCGATCTTGACCTCTAATGGCACGAGGGACCTAACTCAAATTTTGAAGGCCAATTCCCTTCTTATATAAACTTCAAGGTCCCATATAGAAGAAGAATTTTTTAGCCTCTGACCCAATACAACAAAATCCGCAGAAATGTCGCTTCTTTGCAGGTTTTTTGCCTGGCTGTCTTCAAGGTGCCATATAAATAACTAGAAAAGGTAGCGATTATGGCCTATACGCCCGTTACGACCACCCGCTTTAAAAAAGATATCAAGCGCGCTAAAAAGCGTGGCAAGCAGCTTGAAAAACTCAAAGCCATCCTCGCGCTCCTTGTTTCCGGTCAGGCCTTGCCTCCCAGGCATCGGGATCATGCGCTCATCGGCTCTTATATCGACCGGCGAGCATGCCATATCGAGCCAGACTGGCTGCTGATCTATAAGCTGGATGAAGCGGGCGGGCGCATTATTTTTGAGCGAACCGGTACACATGCCGACCTGTTTAAGATATAACCACGATATGCGCACCCCTTCCTTCTGGCAACATCAAAACGGACCGGCCAACTGGCTGTTGCCTTTTACCGTGCCTTACTATCTGGGTTTTCTCCTGCGCCGCGCCTATAAACGTTGGCGCTACGGGCAACATCAGCTGCCCGTGCCCGTCCTTATCATCGGCAATGCGACGGCAGGCGGCACGGGCAAGACCCCCTTTGCCATCGCGCTTGCCACGTGGTTGCAGGGAACGACCGAGCATCAGGTCGCGGTTGTGGGCCGCGGGCATCAGGGGGGCGCCAAGGGCGTGGTGCGGGTGGACCCAGACCATCACCAGGCACGCGAAGTGGGCGACGAACCGCTACTGCTTGCGCGCATCGCGCCGTGCTTTGTCGGCAAAAATCGCCTGGCCGCGTGCCAGGAAGCGATCGCGCAGGGTGCCACCTTGGTGCTGTGCGATGATGGCATGCAGGACCCAACGCTGCTTCCCTCGTCCACGCTGATGGTGATCGACAGAAGCTATGGCATCGGCAATGGCCATCTGCTGCCCGCAGGTCCCTTGCGCGAACCCTGGCCCAAGGCGCTGGCACGCGCGGATATGCTGATATGGATCGGCGCACCAAGCCCGGAGCCAAAAACCGCGCACGCGCTGGAGATTCCCTCCCACATACCCGAAATCCATGTGCCGATCACGCCACCCACCTTGCCCAAAGCCTGTCAGGGCAAGCCCTTGCTCGCATTTGCCGGCATCGGCAGGCCACAGAAATTCTTTGATAGCGTGGTCGAGGCCGGCGGGCAGATCGCAAAAGCCCTGCCCTTTGCCGACCACCATGCCTACACGCAAAAAGACCTTGCGCAGTTAGAGCGCCTCATCACCGAAGAGAATCTCGTTCCCATCACCACCGAGAAAGACGCCGTGCGCCTGCCACCTGACATACAGGCGCGCGTCCACACCTTGCCGCTGACGCTCACACTCCCCCCCGCCGCGCAGCAAGCCTTACGCGAAACGCTTACCCAGCAAGGCGTACGCTTATGAAACACACTACCGCACTTCGATGGGTCCGCCACGTGGCCGAAGCCCTGCCGATGGCGATATTGCTGCTGCTGTTCCGCCTCGTCGGGCTGCACGCGGCCTCTGCCATCGGCGGGTGGTTGGGCCGCTGGGTAGGGCCCATCCTCCGCGTCAATGAGCGCGCCGTGCACCCAAATCTGATGCGCGCCTTCCCGGATTGGTCCTTTTACCAGCGGCAACAAACGCTGCGCAGAATGTGGGAAAATCTCGGCCGCACCGCCGGTGAGTTTGTGCATATCCACCGCCTGGTGGGTTCCCGCTTTGCACGTCATGTGGAAGTCCGGGGGTGGGAACATATGGAGGAGGCGCTGGCCAACGAGAAAGCCATGCTTTTTTTTAGCGCGCATATGGCGAACTGGGAATTGGCACCCCAAAGTGCGGCGGCCAAGGGGCACAAGCTGCTCAGCGTCTATCGCCCGGCCAACAACCCGCTGACCGAGCGCATGATCCAGGCGCTGCGGCTTCAAACCTACGAAGCCATGATGCAAAAAGGCAAGGAGGCCGCGCGTGGCATGGTGCGCGCACTCAAGGCCCGGCAAGCCGTTGGCATGTTGATCGACCAGCGCCTTAGCAGCGGCGGGATTCCTGTGCCCTTTTTTGGCCATCCTGCTCCCACTTCTCCGGCGCTTGCCGAACTTGGGAGCAAATATGACGCGCTGCTGCTACCCATACAAGTCGAGCGCACCCGCCGTGGCCCCTATTTCCGTGTGAGCATCCATCCGCCGCTTCAAACAGAAAGCCACAACGTGCAGGATATCATGCAGGAAGCCCATCTGCTGCTGGAAGCATGGATCCGCGCACGCCCCGCCCAATGGTTCTGGGTGCACCACCGCTGGGGAAAACCGTAAGTCGCGGGCGCCCCACCCGCTCCGAAGAAGTACCCACACACCACCTTTATCCCCTCTCCCCACCGGGGGAGAGGGTTAGGGTGAGGGGGTGTTCTTAAGAAAATGTCATAACGAAAAGGCCCCCCTTCCCCGAAGGAAAGAAGGGCCCGAGTGGGTTCACCTGCTCACCGACTGTGCCGATGAGTGGTGATTGGGTGGTGGTGATTCCTCTTAGTTAGTCACCGGGAAAAATCAGCCTCCAAGAGGTGAACTTTCCCTGCGGATGCAGGCCGGGGGATCCTTGCGACCCGAAGGATTCTGCTCCTCAGGAACAACCGGCCCCAATGGGGGGTAAAAGCCCTTATCCTCAATAGTTTGCCCCAATGCAGCAGCCATCATCGATAAAAGGGGCGTGGAAGAAGCAAGTGCGTGGAGCATATCCTCCGCCGCGGATGAGTTGGTTTTCCCGAACAAGCAGTTTCGGCAGATGACCTGCATGCCCGCCCGAACAGGTACCCCTGTGGGAGAAGGACACATAACCATGTAGATATGGTCCTCCTTGGCCATTCTCCCCCCGCCAAGCGGTGTGCTGTAACAGGATCCACAACCCTCCTTTGATTGGAAGACCAGGAAACATCCTTCAGGAATGCCACTGCCCCCGCCCTCTTCAGGGGCGGCAATGGTCGGCAAGGTGCCATCCATCGCGGGCAGAATGTTGAAGACAGGAAAAGCAAGACACATAAAGGCCAAAAGGCAAGAAAAGATTCGCATGGCGAACCTCCTTTATGATATCTGGTCCAGTAACTTAGGACCATTTTACTTCCTTCCACGCCATCCTTTTCGTTTCTCTACGCACATCACCACACATACCCATCGCGCCCCCATTCGTGTCATAAAACACCGGCTACGATAGGATGCTTTCTCTGCGGAAATGATGCAGAAAAACCCCTTAAAGACGAGGAAGAATACCCTTAAATTACACCAATATGGTTAAATAAACGTTATATATCTGCGTATTGGTGTTTTTCGGCCTGGCCGCCGGGGTGGGTGACCGCGCCATGGCAGGCCGGGCCGACTGTTTGGTTCTTTCCGCCTTTGTGCTCCGTACTGCAGCGTAACAAGAGCCGCGGGATAACGAAAGAAGGGCTTCAACGTAAGGGGAACACAGAACCCGGAGCACCGAACACGGCACATTTGCAACCTACCACTTGCAACACCCACCCCTTTAAAATACAAAAAGGGCGACGATCCGAAAAAGACCGCCGCCCCCCTGTGTGCAACCCGAAGGTTATGCCGCGCGCGCCGGAGAGTCTCCTTCGTCCAGGAGTTCCTCGCTTGTCTCAGAAGGCTGATTGTCATTGATCACGCCAACCAGCTCACCGGCTGCCTGCTGCAGATCAATGTTTTCAATCGCCGAGAATTCCGCCGCCAGGCGGTTCAGCGCGTTTTCGTAAATCGCCCGTTCGCTGTAAGAGCGCTCCGGGTTATCGATATTCTTATGCAAATCCCTGACCACTTCTGCCAGCGACACAATATCGCCGGAATTAATTTTGGTCTCATATTCCTTCGCACGCCGGCTCCACATGCCACGCCCTGCTTTGGGACGCATTTTCAGCACTTTGCGCACTTTTTCCAGCTGATTGGCGGAAGAAAGCACACGCAGACCCGAGCGATGGGCACGGTCCACCGGAATGTGTACGGTCATTTTCTGATCATCAAACGCAATATGGTAGGCACTAAATTTTTGACCCGCCGCATGCTGTTCCTGTATGCCGCTCACACGACCCACACCATGAGGAGGATACACTACTTTCATTCCTGTTTTGATTTTTACGTCTGACATAAAGGAGGCTCCTCTCGTTGTAAAATGACACTGGGTGATGCGGCCTATGCCGCCATGTTTCGCACGTTTATTTTGGCATGCCACCGGTGTGCCTTTCACATCCGGCACATGCATGGTTTTCTAAACGGTGTTATCTTTGCCCATTGATTCTTTGTATCATAGCATAAAATTTATTTCGAATAAACCTAAAATGTTTGCAAAGCGGTTGCTTCCCGCACGGAAATTGCGTAAACAGATGGGTTCGCTCTCTTTTTAACGCTTGGATTCACGCATCATGTCTTCTTCCTTCGATAAATCCAAACTTCCCAGCCGCCACGTGACCGTGGGGCCGGAGCGCGCGCCGCACCGTTCTTACCTTTATGCGATGGGGCTCACCAAAGAGCAAATTGCCCAGCCGCTGGTGGGCGTGGTGACCACCTGGAACGAAGGCGCGCCGTGCAATATTTCGCTTGGTCGTCAGGCGCAAGTGGTGAAAAAAGGTGTGAGCGCGGCCGGCGGCACGCCGCGTGAATTTACCACCATCACGGTGACTGATGGCATTGCCATGGGCCATCAGGGGATGAAAGCCTCGCTGGTCTCGCGCGAAGCGATTGCCGATTCCACCGAGCTCACCATGCGCGGCCATTGCTATGACGCGCTGGTGGGGCTGGCCGGCTGCGACAAGGCCTTGCCTGGCTTGATGATGGCGATGGTGCGCTTAAACGTGCCAAGCGTCTTTATTTATGGCGGGTCGATTCTGCCGGGTCGCTATAAGGATAAAGATGTGACGGTGGTGGATGTATTTGAAGGTGTTGGAAAACACGCAGCCGGCACCCTGCCAGAAGAGGATCTGGAAGATTTGGAACAGGTGGCGTGCCCTTCGGCGGGTTCGTGCGGTGGGCAGTTTACGGCCAACACCATGGCGTGTGTGAGTGAAGCGATCGGCCTGGCGCTGCCCGGCTCGGCCGGTGCGCCGGCCCCTTATGAAAGCCGCGACGCGGTGGGGTTTGATTCCGGGAAAGCGGTGATGGCGCTCATTGAAAAAAATATCCGTCCGCGCGATATCGTGACGAAAAAAGCGCTGGAAAATGCCGCGCGTGTGGTCTCCGCCACGGGGGGCTCGACCAATGCCGCCCTCCATTTACCGGCGATTGCACATGAATGCGGTATTGATTTCACTCTGGAGGATGTGGGCGAGCTTTTCCGCTCCACGCCCTATATTGCCGACCTTAAACCCGGCGGGCGCTATGTGGCGAAGGATATGTACGAGATTGGCGGGGTGAGCGTGGTGCTGAAAGAATTGCTGGATCACGGGCTGTTGCACGGCGATTGCCTGACGGTGACGGGCAAAACCCTTGCCGAGAATCTGGCCGAGGTGACCTTCCCGGAAAATCAGGATGTGGTGGTGCGCATTAAGAATCCGCTCTCTGAAACCGGTGGCGTGGTCACCTTAAAAGGAAATTTGGCACCCCAGGGTTGCATCGTGAAAATTGCCGGTATGAAGCGTTTGCGTCACGTGGGCCCCGCGCGCGTGTTTGACTGCGAGGAAGACGCCTTTGCCGCGGTGGAAAAACACGATTACAAGGAAGGTGATGTGATTGTGATTCGCTATGAAGGGCCCAAGGGTGGCCCTGGCATGCGTGAAATGCTTTCCACCACGGCGGCGCTGGCCGGGCAGGGCATGGAAAATGTGGCGCTGATTACGGACGGCCGCTTTAGCGGTGGCACACGCGGCTTTTGCATTGGCCACATTGGGCCGGAAGCCGCAGAAGGTGGTCCGATTGGCTTACTGCAGGATGGTGACCTCATCACGCTGGACGCGGAGACCGGTGAAATCTCGGTGGACTTAAGCGAGGAAGAGCTTGCCGCGCGGCGCGCCCATTGGAAGCCACGCGAGCATGATTATCAATCCGGCACGTTGTGGAAATATGCCCAAACGGTGGGCCCGGCCTGCCATGGCGCGGTCACCCACCCCGGCGGCGCGAAGGAAGTACAGCAATACGCGGATGTTTAATCGCGCGGGGTGTGTGAAGAAAGCCAAGCCATAAAATCCTAACATTACATTAATAAATATTGACTCTAGACGGCCAATCTAGTAAGATAGTGTCATCGCTTAAGTGGGTCTTCGGTAATTCAAATTGCCGAAGCAGACAAAATACCCACCTTTGTGTGGGAGTATCTTTGTCTGAACAAAGCCCACAGAAAATAAGGAGGAAACAGTGAAAAAGATCATTGTATCCCTGGCTTTGCTTGGGATTATGACCGGCTGCGGAGAGAAATTAGAACCCAAACAGTGTTGGCTCGCCACCCAAGGTCATCTCGAAGTGTCAGTCCTGGAAAGGGACTACACGGTTCCTTTCAAGACACGCTTTGATGTGGATTTTCGAAGCATCGAAAACCCTGACGGAACGATTCAGCCAATTATATCCGCGCCCTTTTACCCGGAGGAAATTCGGGACGAGAGGGGGGGTATAAAACCTGAATTCATTGTCTCAATCAAAGATTGGGGTGAGGTCCGTTGGTACAGGGGTCATGCCAGAGCCTACGGGAGCTGCCACAACAAAAACCCTGAGGTTCTGGGTGTCAGCTCACCTGGTTTGCATCTGAGAGTAATCCACCAAGACAACAAGTTCTTCTATTTAGCCGTTTTTGAAAGGCATATCTCAATCTATGACGTCAGTGAGGGAGTCCTCTTCGAGGGAAGGCCCAAGCTGGATAAAATCTTTAGAATCCCCAAAGCTGGTCTGACGGTTGAGGGGAAAAAACCGGAGTGATGCTTATTCCCATTAGGAAAAACCCGCCTACATTGCAGGCGGGTTTTTTCATGGTAGTGGGGTTAAAAAGCAGCCTTTTACTGCCCCCACCTCACTCGCTCAAAATCTTTTTGATCTCATGCACATAGGCGGTTGCCTGGGCGGCAATGCCCTTGGGCAGGGAAGGTGCGTTTTCCGGCAAGGGCGGCAGCAGCGCACGCGTAAAGCCAAGCCGCAGGGCTTCTTTCAGCCGCGCCTGCAGGTGCCCCACCGGACGGATTTCCCCGGATAAACCAATTTCGCCGAGCACCACACATTCTTTAGGCAGCGCCACGCCCGAAAGCGCGGAAGCAATGGCCGCGGCCACCGCCATATCGGCCGCGGGCTCCTGGATCTTCATCCCACCCGCCACGTTCAGATACACTTCCTTATCCATCAGCTTCAGCCCCGCATGCGTTTGCAGCACCGCCAGCACCATTGCCAGCCGGTTGCCATCCCAGCCCACCACCGTACGGCGCGGGGTCGCCATCGTAGTCGGTGCCACCAGCGCCTGAATTTCAGTCAGCACCGTGCGCGTCCCCTTCATGCCGGGGAACACCACCGAGCCTGGCACCTGCCCCGCTTTGCCCGAGATAAACAGCGCCGAAGGATTTGCCACCTCGCTTAAGCCTGTATCATGCATCGCAAAGACCCCGATCTCACCCGCCGCGCCAAAACGGTTCTTCACCGTGCGCAGCAAGCGAAACGCTTCGCTCCCCTCGCCCTCAAAATAGAGCACGCTATCCACCATATGCTCCAGCACCTTAGGGCCTGCAATCTGTCCCTCCTTGGTGACATGCCCCACCAGGATCAAGGCCGAGCCGCATTGCTTGGCGCACGCAATCAGCGCCTGCGCGCACCCGCGCACCTGCGTGATGCTGCCCGGCGTAGAAGCCAGGCTATCCAGCGCCATGGTTTGAATGGAATCAATCACCACCAAGGCCGGCTTGGTTTGCAGGATGGTTTCCATCATCTCTTCGGCCCGCGTGCTGGCCGCCAGCGCCACCGGCGCCTTTTCCACCCCAAGCCGCACCGCCCGAAGCCGCACCTGGTCGGGCGACTCCTCGCCCGTGATATAAAGGCAGGCTTTATCCTGCAACGAAAGCTTGGCCGCCAGCTGCAAGAGCAGCGTGGATTTGCCAATGCCAGGGTCCCCGCCAATCAGGGTCGCCGAACCATGCACCAACCCGCCTCCAAGCACCCGGTCCAGTTCCGTAAGGCCTGTCGACATCCGTGTAGGCGCCTCTCCTTGATGTTGCAGCGTGTGCGTTTTAAGCGCTTTGGCCGTGCCGCTCGTTTTGGGAAGGCCCGGCACCGCGGCCACATCCTCCATCTCCACCAAACTGTCCCACTCCCCGCAGGAAGGGCATTTGCCTTCCCATTTGGCATGGACGGCTCCACAAGCGATGCAGCGATAGGACGTGCGGGATTTAGCCATGGATGGACGCCAAAATCATAGGGCCAGGGTCGCAAGCCCTAAAAAGAGGAAAAAGGCGGAAATATCGGTGACCGTCGTCAAAAACACGCTTGAAGCCACCGCCGGGTCCACCTCTTTGCGCACCAGAAGCAGCGGAATCATGATCCCGGCCAAGGCCGCAATCGCCAGAGAAAGTGCCACCGACACGCCAAAAATGATGGCAAGCCACCCATCCTGGTAAATCAGCCAGGCAAGCAACCACACCATCACACCAAACAACACCCCATTCACACAGGAAGCAAACAGCTCCTTGCGCACCACACGCACCGCATTGCCAAAGGTCAGCTCCCTTGTCGCGAGCGCACGCACCGCCACCGTCAGGGTTTGCATGCCGGCATTGCCCGCCATGGAAGCCACAATGGGCATGAGGACTGCCAGGGCCACCAGGCGCTCAATCGCGCCATCAAAAAACGCAATCACCACCGAAGCCGCAATCGCCGTCAGCAAATTCACAAACAGCCAGGGAAAGCGGTGCCAGGCCGTTTCCACAAACGAAGCATGCATGTCGGTCGCCTTCACCCCGGCCATCCGCATGATGTCCTCCTCGGCCTCCTCGTCCACCACATCCACAATGTCATCCACGGCCACCACCCCAGCCATTTGTCCGGCATCGTTGGTGACTGCCGCCGATGTCAGCCCATATTTACGAAACAAAAAGGCCACATCTTCCTGATCCGTATCGGTGGCAACCGTACGCAAATCCTGTTCCATAATATCGGAAATCTTGACCTCACGCTGGCTGCGCAACACCCGGCTCACCAGCACATAGCCTACGGGTTTATCGGCCTGGTCGACAATAAAAATATTATAAAAATCATCGGGCAGTTCGGGGTTGTCCCGCAGAAAATCAATCGTATCCCCCACGTTCCAATCGCGCGGAATCGCCACATATTTGGGGTTCATCAACCGCCCGGCGGTCTCTTCCGGACAGGCAAGGCTTTCTTCCACCAGGCGGCGCTGGCCTGGATCCTCCATCGCCTCTAAAATATCCTGCTGGTCCGACTCGCCCAAATCCTCCATCACCTGCACGGCGTCATCGGATTCGAGCTTCTCAATCGCCTGCGCACTGACCGGCGTACCTAAAAGCGCGATGATCGCATCCCGCAGATCATGCTCCAAATGCAGCAGCATCTCCGGATGCATCTCCGTTGGAATCATCGGCAACAGCCTCTCGCGCTTTTCTTGCGGCACTTGCTGCAGATATTCCGCAATATCCGCGCCATGTATCGCAGCAAGCAGCTTGTGCACTTGCGCTTTGTCTTCCCTGTCCAACGCACGCGTCAAGGAATCTGCCACGGCACTGGGCAGGCTATAAGGCTTTGCCGCCTCGTCCGCCCTGGTCTCTGCCGTTTCTGTTGCCGGTTCCACACGCATGGAGGGATCCTCTTCGTCTTCAATACCCCCCTGCTTTACAGGGTTTTGGCCCAACTCTCAAAGCTTTTTACATATCGCAGCGTGAAAAATCACGCAGAGTAGATCCTATCACGACAAGGCGGAAAATGTGTCGAAAATCGCTATGTCCTAAGAACCGGAACGCAGTGTACGTAAAGGTACATGAGTACCGGAAGCGCAGGACATGGAGATTTGCAGACCATGAGGCGGCTTGTCCTGATGGGATCTAGCGTTTTTGCTCCCACCCATGGGTCTCAATCCCGAGCCGCTCATGCGCGCGCTCCATCGTGCCACGGCTAAACTGGATGCCGGCAATCGGCGACCTATCACAGCGCAGCACCCATTTATAAGCATCGGCAATCTTCTCCCGGTTGCCATCATCGGCGCGCGTATAGGTGTGTTCGAGCTGGCCGGGATGCCGGTTCCAGCTGCCCGCCGTGCCATAAATTTCCTTATGCTTCTCGCTGCTAAGGCTCGGGTTATAGACCACAAAACCCCCGGCGCGGATAAATTGCTTGCGTCCCCAGGGCGCCACCAGCACAAAGTGAAACGGCACCCGCGCCACATAAATCTCGCGGCCCTGATAGCTATATTCGCTGCCCATGCGCAGCACGGCGTCAAAGTCGCGGTAATCACTGATTTTGACTGGAAACGCATCGTCCTCGGCATCTTCTTCGGTGGGCGAAAGCGGCGCGTAAAGCTGAGCAAACACCTCGTCATGGATCACCTTCACGTCCGCACTTTGCAGTTTCGCGCGGAGGCTTTCACCGGTGCCATTGCCCAGATTATACACCACCCAGTCGCCTGGATGTGCAGCATTAACGGTTTCTACGATGCGGTCCCCCGCCGGGCCGCTGAGCGTTTCCACCTCCAGATGCTGACCTTCTGGCACCTGCCAGGCAAAGACATTGGTCACTTTTTGCACCGGCGTCATGGCGTCCAAATCAATCTCTTCCGGGTCGAGCAAACGGTAAACCAAGCCGTCCCGTTCGATGGTTTGAATCTCAACGTCTTCCAAGAAACTCTCTTCGGTCATGATGTGATGTGCCCCTTGCAACGCAGATGAAAGATAAAGCGCATCCATGGGATACACACAAAAAAAAGCGGCCACCGGTTTTAAGGCCGGCAGCCGCGATACTTACACACTTAAAAATGTGTAAGAAGTATTTGTTGGACCAACTAGAAGGTCAGTTCCGCACCGACGAGTACGACAGAACCTTCGTTGTCACCGGCAGTAGCACCGTCTTCATCCGCATCGAAGAAGCTCACTTCTACGTAAGGAACGAGGCCTGGAGCCAGCTGGTAGTCTGCACCCACGACGATGTTGGTAAACTCGTCATCGTTGAGCTCAGAGTCGAAGTAGGTCACAGAAACACCGAATGGGCCGGTTTCGTACGCCGCACCGAGGTTCCAGAACTTCCCATCAGAGTTTGTGCCGAACGTATCATCTGCATCCGCCCAAGAACCAGCAACGCTGAAACCTTGGAAACCAGCAGAGGCACCGATCGCATAGGCTTGCAGATCTTCACCTGCAGCTGTTTCCGCACTACCAAATTGGCCGGTGGCAGAAACGGCGAGGTCTACACCTTCAAAGCTGCCGCTATAGTTCAGGCCGAGATCAAGAACGTTTTCGAATTCAAACGCATCCGCATCACCTTCAGGTCCGCCAACCAGGGAACCGGTTTCACCGCTATCTGGCAGGTAAGAAACACCCGCTTGGAAGCCGTTGAATACAGGCGTATAGTAAGTGATTTTGTTGCTGTCTTCATTCACACCTTGGTTCAGGCTTGCAGGGTTAGTTGCAACACCACTGTCCAAAGGCAGGTCTGGAGTCACGATATACGTTGCACCACCACCAGTCAGGCCGCCACCTTGCAGGTAGTCAACAAAGTCACCGTCGATACCGCCTGTTGCACGAGCAATCGTAGACGCATCAACTTTAAGCGTAGTCGCCGCACCAACATTGGCACCAAGCTCTACACGACCAGCAGAAGATTCAACAAAGATGTAAGTCTTATCAGTCGCACCATCGTTGCTGCCGCTGATATTTTCTTCTTTGTCGTCACCGTCTACATCGGCTTCCAGCTCAATCACGGCACCATATTTCAGGCCGTTTTCGGACATGCCTTCCACTTTAATGTGGATTTCGGTGTCATTTTGGAAGTTCAGTTCACGTGCGCTGTTTGCGCCACCAGTTGTCGCATTCAAAATGTCGTCATCCAAGATACCAGCTTGGAAGTCGATATGACCACCAACGGTGATGTTGAGACCTGTGCCGGGCTCGCCGCCCGCATGTGCTGCAGAAGCCAGCGCCGCTGCACCTACCAGAGCCGTAGACCCTAACAGAAGTTTTTTCATGGTATTACCCTCTTGTTGCAAAAACCAATTATAAAATGGCCCTGCTTATGCAAGACCTGCCCTCTTTTTGCGCGCAACTGGCCCCAAACTCAAGCAAAGCAACCCCTTTTAACATAAAAACCCTACGATTTCTTTTGAACCGTGGCAAAAATGTTACAGTTTGGGGCAACCACCCCGAAAAATCGTTAGGATTTGTGGCTTTGTGTCATAAGCAGGGGCCTTGCCCCTAGTCGCGAGTTTTAAAAACTCGCTCCGTTCTTTAATATCGCTCAAGCGGCGCTTAGCCTGCGCTCCCCTTGGTCGCTACTCGCACAGCAAGCTGTGCTCCTTAGGAGGCACCCATGCAACCACCTAAATTCCCTCCCCCCTCA
>JANQHP010000125.1 GCA_028282625.1 Rickettsiales bacterium
GAAAATTTCACCTCGATTTCGGTAAAGCCCAGCATGTGGTAGGCTTCTTCTAGCATCCGACAAAAACCGACCGTTTCGTCGCCTATCTGGTCCTCGGCGCAGAAAATATGGCCATCATCTTGGGTAAAGCCACGCACGCGCATGATCCCGTGCAATGCGCCTGAAGGTTCGTTGCGATGGCACGCGCCAAATTCCACGAGGCGCAGCGGCAAATCGCGGTAGCTGGTGATGCCTTGCTTAAACACTTGCACATGGCCGGGACAGTTCATCGGCTTGATCGCGAGCACGCGTTCCTCATCGGAATGCGAGGTAAACATCATCTCGCCGAATTTTTCCCAATGACCCGATTGTTCCCACAGCGTGCGGTCCACCAGCTGCGGCGTTCGGATCTCGCGATAGCCATAGGCTTTTTGATGGTCGCGGGCAAAGTTTTCCAGCGCCAGGTAAAGCTGCCAACCGTTGGGATGCCAGAAGACCTGGCCCACGGCCTCTTCCTGCACGTGGAACAAATCCATTTGTCGCCCGAGTTTGCGGTGGTCGCGCTTTTCGGCCTCTTCCATGCGGACCTGATAGGCTTTCAGCGCTTTTTTATCCGCCCAGGCGGTGCCATAAATTCGCTGAAGTTGCGCGTTGTTGCTATCCCCACGCCAGTAAGCACCCGCCAGCTTGGTCAGCGCAAAGGCTTCGCTGGCAAGTCCGGTACGCGGCACATGCGGCCCGCGGCACAAATCCATGAAATGGTCTTCTCCCTCGCCCTGGCGGTAGAGCGAAATTTTGCCCGCTTCGGTGGTGTCGTCTTCCGCGGCGCGACGGATGATATCGGCCTTGTAGCTTTCCCCACGTGCTTCAAAATAGGCGATGGCTTCCTCGCGATCCCACATCTCACGCTGCACGGGGCGGTTGGCTTGGATAATCTCGCGCATCTTGGCTTCGATCTTCGGGAAATCATCAATCGAAATCGTCTCTTCCAGCGCGACGTCGTAATAAAACCCATCCTCAATCGTGGGACCAATGGCAAGCTTGGCACTTGGCCATAATTCCTTCACCGCACGTGCCAGAATTTGCGCCGCCAGCGTATGGCGCATGATCTCCAGGCCCTCCTCGTCGCGCGTGGTGAGGATCGCCACCTTCGCATCGTGCGCCATCACGTGGGAGAGGTCACGCTGGATACCATCCACCTTCATCGCTACGGCCACTTTGGCAAGGCCCGGACCAATATCTTCTGCCAAAGTAAACCCATCCACCGGCCCATCAAACTGGCGCACGGAGCCATCGGGCAGCGTGATGGCTACCGGCGAATGGGGTGCGTGTTCGGGGTGGGTTGAAACAGAAGAATTCATGGGTGGGTTGGTGTGTTTTGGTGCTGTGAAGGTCACTATCATAGCACCGCTTGTTTAATTATCTATGGTTTTCCTCTTGCAACGGGACAGAAAAGAGCCTGCGGCAAAACATTGATGCTGCGCGTGCCCACTTCCTGCTTGCCTGGCTTCTGCGCGCGGGATATAACACGAAGACATTCTTTTTGGTACCGCATCATACAAGGGAGCGCCTCATGTCCATCTTTTCCAAATTGCTCGGCTTTTTTTCCTCCGATATGGCGATTGACCTTGGGACGGCGAACACGCTGGTCTATGTGCGTGACCGCGGCATTATGCTCGATGAGCCCTCGGTGGTCGCGCTTGCCAGCCGCAACGGGCAGGATGTGCCTTACGCGTTTGGGAACGAGGCCAAGCTGATGCTGGGCCGGACGCCTGCGGGGATTACGGCCACCCGTCCGCTTAAAGATGGGGTGATTGCGGACTTCAAGGGTGCCGAAGAGATGATTAAATATTTCATCCGCAAGGTGCATAACCGCAAGAGTTTTACCGGCCCGCTGATTGTGATCTGCGTGCCTTCTTCCTCCACACCGGTGGAACGACGCGCGATTCAGGATGCCGCGGAATCGGCCGGTGGGCGCGAGGTCTATCTGATTGAAGAGCCGACCGCAGCCGCCATTGGTGCCGGCCTGCCCGTGACCGAGCCCACCGGGAGCATGGTGGTGGATATTGGCGGTGGCACGACCGAGGTGGCGGTGCTCTCGCTTGGCGGAATTGTTTACGCCGAATCGACCCGTGTGGGGGGGGATGTGATGGACCAGGCGATTGTCTCCTATATCCGCCGGACGCATAATCTGCTGATCGGGGAATTTAGCGCAGAAAATATCAAGAAAACGATTGGTGCGGCGGCACCGCCTGCCAAAGGCGATGGTGACACGATGCAGATCAAGGGGCGCGATTTGATGCGCGGCGTGCCAAAGGAAATTACGCTCTCTCGCGCGCAAATTGCCGAGAGCCTGGAGGAGCCGATTGCGCAGATTATTGAAGCGGTGAAAAAGGCGCTGGAGCTGACGCCGCCCGAGCTTTCCTCTGATATTG
>JANQHP010000137.1 GCA_028282625.1 Rickettsiales bacterium
GAATGAGGCGTTGCGCGACTGGGTGGCGCATGTGGAGGATACCTATTATTTGATTGGTACCGCAGCAGGACCGCACCCTTATCCGATGATGGTGCGTGACTTTCAGTCGGTGATAGGACGCGAAGTGCGCGAGCAGATCATGGCGGCCGAAGGGAGGCTGCCCGATAGCTTGGTGGCTTGCATTGGCGGTGGGTCGAACGCGCTGGGGCTTTTTACTGCGTTTTTGGAGGATGAGCAGGTGGAAATGACGGCGGTGGAAGCCGCCGGCAAGGGTTTGGATAGTGGCAAGACGGCGGCTTCCATTGCACGCGGTGAGCCGGGCGTTTTACACGGGAACTACACCTATTTGCTGCAGGATGAAGAGGGGCAGGTGACGCAAACACATTCTATTTCTGCGGGGCTGGACTATCCGGGGATTGGGCCGGAACATGCGCTGCTGCATGAGCAGGGGCGGGTGGTGTATGCTTCTGCGACGGATGAAGAGGCGCTGAATGCTTTTACCTATTGCGCGAAAATGGAAGGGATTTTGCCGGCATTGGAGCCAAGCCACGCTTTGGCTTATGTGATGCGGACCGCTCCTACCCTGCCCAAGGAGCATCTGATGGTGGTGAATCTGTGTGGACGTGGGGATAAGGATATTTTTACGGTGGCGCAGGCACTGGGCACGGAGCTTTAGGCGAGTAAAAAACCCATGCATGTAGCGATTATTGACTATAATTCCGGGAATCTGCACTCCATTACCAAAGCGGTGGAGCGTGCGGTAGCAGAAGAGGCCAGCACGCTTGATGTGGTGCAGACATCGGACCCCGAGCAGGTGCGCCAGGCCGCGGCGGTGATCTTGCCCGGCGTAGGTGCTTTTGGCGATTGCAAAGAGGGGCTTTGCGCGGTGCCTGGTATGATGGAAGCGCTGGATGAGGCGGTGCAACAGCGCGGCGTGTGTTTTTTGGGTATTTGCGTAGGCATGCAATTGCTTGCCACGTGCGGGAAGGAGCATGGTGAGCATGAGGGGCTTGGCTGGATAGGCGGCGTGGTGGAGGCATTGCAGCCCGAAGATCCTATGCTGAAGATTCCGCATATGGGGTGGAACAAAATAACCTGCCAGCAGTCGCACCCCCTGACCGCGGGATTAGATGGGATGCATGTGTATTTTGTGCACTCCTATCACATGCATGTGCAGGAAAAAGAGGCGGTGGTGGCCACGACCGATTATGAGCAAAAAGTGACGGCAGTGGTCGCCAAAGACAATGTGATGGGTGTGCAGTTTCATCCGGAAAAGAGCCAGAAGGCCGGGCTGGGGCTATTGCGTAATTTTGTGCGTATGGTGGGCTAGAAAAAGAGAAAAAACATGATCTTATATCCTGCGATTGATTTAAAAGACGGCAATTGTGTGCGCTTGCTGCGCGGCGATATGGAGCAGGCGACCGTTTTTGGTACCGACCCAGCGGCACAAGCGCGCGCTTTTGCGGATAAGGGGGCGCGTTGGATCCATATTGTAGACTTAAACGGTGCATTTGCTGGTGCGCCGGTGAACCGCGCAGCGGTTGAGGCGATTGTGAGTGCGGTGGAGATTCCGGTGCAGCTGGGTGGGGGGATTCGTGATATGGCCACCATTGCGCACTGGCTTAAGATGGGTGTAGCGCGGGTGATTTTGGGTACGGTGGCGCTAAAAGACCCCGCTCTCGTGCGTGAGGCGTGTGCAAAATATCCTGGTCAAATTGCCGTTGGGGTGGATGCGAAGGAGGGGATGGTAGCGACCGAAGGCTGGGCAGAGGTGTCGGCGGTGGGTGTGCTGGACATGGCGCGGCGTTTTGAAGATGCGGGCGTGGCGGCACTTATCTATACCGATATCGGGCGCGATGGCGCGATGGAAGGGCCAGATGTGCAAGGTACCAAGGTGCTGGCTGAGGCAGTCCAGATCCCGGTGATTGCTTCGGGAGGGATATCCTCTCTTGAGGACGTTCAGGCGTTAAAGCGGGATATTCCGCTTTTAGATGGCATGATTTCCGGCCGCGCGATCTATGAAGGGGCGTTGGATGTGACCGAAGCGCAAGCGTGGCTGGATCAGGATTGAGGCTTGGATAAGTAGCGCTTAAGGCAGCAAGGGCCCGGCGGCCGTGCCAAGCCATTCTAGTGTGAGAGGCGCGGCATGCTCCTGTGAAGCTGCCTCTTGGATTTGAGACCAGATCGGGTCTTTTTTAGGGTAATAGCCTTCAAGACGCAGCAAGGTAGCCCCAGCATGTGGGCAAGCAAGCGAGGTTATAGCGGGCAAGGTTTCATCCTTAAGGACGCTTTCCGGTAATGTGCTTATGCTGTGCACGCACGCAAAGCTTTGGTCTTGCTCGCCTGGTTCAGGTGTGACAGAGCCCACCAGCATCCATTGCTCGGCAAGGCTTGGCTGCCCCTGGATGGGCAGGGTGGCAAATATGCGCATCTGCCCTTCCCAATGTGCAAGCGTGGACCACCAGGCGGGGGTGTGGGAAATACCATCCTGCGCGGGAAGAAGTGCCAGCGACGCCTGACCCGCGGCTAGCCTCTCTTGCGCTTGGTCAAGATGTTCGGTGAGGTGCGTGGGTACAATCTGATGGAAATAGTGGTCTGCCAGGCGCAGCGCATACTCGGTTTGCGCCTTGGGTGCATAGATCACAAGCGCGGTCGGCTCTTCTGCCGCCACGGCGGAGGTAATCAGGATCCGCCAGAGCGCAGAGGCGGCAGCAGGTTCCAGCGTTCCTTCTGCGGCGCTTACCATACGCCGCACCATGGTGGCTTCTCGCCCGGGACGGATAATGCTCCGGCGGCTTTGATCCAAGGGCATGGCAGCCTGCTTGATCGCCCCCACCTGATGCACGCAGGCCATCCGCTTTTTCAGCAGAAGGATCAACTGGTCATCAAGGGCATCGATTTCGGTGCGCAGTTTCGCCAGTTGCGCTTCCTCGTCACTATTTTGTATGGTAGGGGGTGATTTGCTCATGGCTTGGTATTTTAGCGGTGGTGGACCATTTTTTCGAGAAGGAAATGACCTATGGCATTAAAAATTGCAATCCTGCCGGTGCTGGAGTCCAATTATATCTATATGCTGGAGGAGACCGAAAGCGGGTTGCATGCGGTGGTGGATCCGGCGTTGGCGCAGCCGGTCAAACAATGGTTGGAGGCGAAGGGTGCGAAGCTCGATGTGATTTTTAATACGCATCATCACGGCGACCATGTGGGAGGAAACAAGGCGCTCAAGCGTGCCTGGCCGGAGGTGAAGATTGTGGGCGCGGCGAAGGACGCGGCGCGGATTCCCGGCATAGAGGTGGGGCTAGAGGAGGGCCAGCATGTGATGTTTGGGGCGCATAACGTGCAGGTGCTGGAAACGCCTGGCCATACGCTGGGTGCGATCGTGTTTTACATGGAGCAGGCGGGCGTAGCGTTTGTGGGCGATACCCTGTTTACGATGGGGTGTGGACGGCTGTTTGAAGGCAGCCCTGCGCAGATGTGGGAGAGCTTGCAAAAGCTGAACCGGCTGCCGGCCCAGACGCAACTTTATTCCGCGCATGAATATGCCCTGGCCAATGGGCGGTTTGCCTTAAGCGTGGAGCCGGAAAATGAAGCGCTGCAGGCGCGGGTGCAGGAGGTCGCACGCGCAAAAGAGGAAGGAAGACCGATGCAACCGACCACACTTGCTAAAGAGCGGGCGACCAACCCTTTCCTGCGGGCACGCACGCTGGAAGATTTTACCTGCAGACGACAGAAGAAGGATGTGGCGTAAAGCCACGACCCTCACGGGGGAGGTGGAGGAGGTGTAGTAGAGGTTAATGGGCAGAGCGGTATGTTAATATTA
>JANQHP010000144.1 GCA_028282625.1 Rickettsiales bacterium
AATTGTCACGCCTGTGTTGACCGATTTCCCGATCGTCTAAGAAGGGGTCGATATCCTGCATGAAGCCGGTGTCGCGGGCAAAGCCGCTGATGCGTTTTAAGGAAAGGCCTGCGAGCGCCACTTTGCGTCCATTGGCTTTGGCCGCTTTGGCGATGGTGTGCAGCCGTGCCACATTGGAGGCAAAGGTGCTGACCACCACCAGCCCGTTTTTGCCACGCATCAACTGGGCGAGGCTCTCTTCCAGCGCGCCTTCGGAGCCCGAATGTTTTTCATCAAAGACATTGGTCGAGTCGCAGACCATCGCCAAGACGCCTTCCTCGCCTAGGGCTTTAAGCGCCGCTTCGTCGGTCACGTCGCCTTCGACCGGGGCGTCATCGATCTTCCAGTCGCCTGTATGCAGCACCGTGCCATATTCGGTGCGCAGGGCCACGGCGTTCATTTCCGGGACCGAATGGGTGATGTGGATAAATTGCAGGTCAAACGGGCCTACTTCAAAGCGGCTGCCAGGCGGGATGATGGTGATCTTTGCCTCTTCGGCCAACCCTTCCTGCTGGAGTTTGTGACGGGCCACGGCGGCGGTAAAAGGCGAAGCATAAATCGGGCAGCGCAGCTGGTCCCACAAATAGCCGACAGAGCCAAGATGGTCCTCATGCGCGTGGGTCAGCACGATGCCAAGGAAATTGTCGATGTTGGCCTGCACGAAGGAAAGGTCCGGTGCCAGCATTTGTACGCCGGGATAGTAGCTATCGGCAAAGCCAGCGCCTAGATCCATCATGATCCACTTGCCTTTGTAGCCATAGAGATTGACATTCATGCCGATCTCGTTGCATCCGCCAAGCGGAACAAAGACCAACTCTTCTGGTTTGAGTGTATACGTCATGAAGGCTTAGCTTTCCTGTGTGTCAAAAATCAGACGCAATCCGTGCAGGGTTAGCGCGGGTTCCACGCGGTGGATGATCGGTGTATGCGGGGCAAAAAGGGAGGCCATGCCGCCGGTTGCCATCACGGATACCGGAGCATCATACAGTGCAGTGATCCTCCCGGCAATGCCTTCTATCATGCTGCTATAGCCATAATATAGCCCTGATTGCATGGCTTGATGGGTGTTTTTGCCGATAATATGCTCTGGCACGGCAAAATCGATTTCGGGCAGTTGGGCGGCCGCCCGCTGCAACGCACGGATGGAGAGCCCGATGCCGGGTGCAATGACGCCACCCTGGTAGCTTCCCTCTGCGTCGATCACATCAAAGGTGGTGGCAGTACCAAAATCCACCACAATGGCCGCACCTTGACACAGATCATACGCCGCACGTGCATTGACCAGCCGGTCACTGCCGACCTGTTCCGGCTGTTGCAGCGCTACATGGACACCGGCATTGCGGTGATCGACGATCAGTGGCGGCGTGCCGCATAGCTGCTCCAGCGCTTCGGCTAAAGGTGCGGTGTGGTGGGGCACGACGCTTGAAAGGACGGCGTCAGAGATGAGGATATCCGTTCCTTTTGCGTGGATTTGCAGCATCTGATGGATCAGCAGCAGGTGCTCATCGCGGGTTTTTGGGGCGGTGCCGGCGCGCCACGTCAAGAGGGGCGGGCTCACCTGCCCTGGCTTGGCAGGTGCTTTTTTGCGATCAAAGACCGCATAGACCGTTTGGGTATTGCCCATATCGACTGCGAGCAGCATGGCTTATCGCTCCCCTTGTGTGATCGGAAAAACATCGCCCATGGTCACAATTTTGTGGCCGGTTTCATGTGCCAAAAGCAGCGACCCATCCTCCTGCACGTCAAGCGCGCGCCCATGGATGCGGTGACCTTCTGCGTCATGGTAGGCGATCTCCTTGCCCAGATGGGTGATCGCGGCGCGCCATGCGTCATAAAAGGGGGTAAAACCTTCTGCCTGCCACGTGTCATAGGCTTCCTGCCAGCGATGGAGCCAGTGATGCAGCACATCTTCTGCTTCGATGGAATGGCCCTGTTTTGCCAGGCTGGTGGCCGGAAAGGCCACCGTTTCTTCTGGGGGCGCATCAAGCACATTTATGCCAAGCCCCAACACAAGATACCAGCCCGCTTCGCTGGTGGGATTAGGGCGAGGATTGTGGCGCAATTCCAGCAGCACGCCGCCCAGCTTTTGGCCGTTAAGCAGGATGTCGTTGGGCCATTTGAGCCCGAGCGTAGGGATGTCCATCGCCTGCACGCTTTGCATCATGGAAAGCCCCGCCACGCAAGCAAGCGTGGCCAGGTCCTTGCGCGTGATATCCACCGCAAAGCAAAGCGAGACATGCAGATTGCCTGGTGGCGATACCCACGCCCGATCGCGCCTTCCCCTGCCCGCGGTTTGCTTAGCAGCGGTGATAACGGCCACCTCGTGTGGCGTTAGGGGCAGCGCCCCTTCGGCTACCATACGGTGCGCCTGCAAATTGGTGCTATCCACCACGTCATAGCTGTGAAGCCGGTACGGTTCCGGCAGCGCCGAGGCGGCCTCCATTACTGCACCAGCACTTTTGCGGCTTGTTCAGCCCAGCCAAGCAGCGCGGAAGGATAGAGGAAGAAGGTGGCCTGGATCACGGTGCTGGCCCCTAAAATCCAGGTGGCAAACCCGCCTTTATAGACCACGCATGGGACGATGTCCGGGTAGTCTTTTTCGGTGTCGAAATAGCAGATTTTGATGATGCGCAAATAGTAGAAGGCGGCGACCACGCTTAACAATACGCCAATGGCGGCCAAGAAATACATGCCCGATTCTATCACGGCGAGGAACACAAAAAATTTGCCAAAGAAGCCGGCGAGGAAAGGAATGCCCGCCATGGAAAGCATCAGGATGGCAAGGGCGAGTGCCATCGCCGGGGAGCGGGTGCCAAGCCCGGCCAGGGAGGCAATGGAGAATGTGCCGGTTTCCTCGGGTGTATGGAGCATGCAGAGTGCGGCGAACACGCCAATGGCCATCAGCACATAAAGCGCCATGTAAATCAGCACGGCCTGGGCGCCGACCACGTTGGCGGCGGCCACCCCGGCCATCATGAAGCCGACATGGCCGATGGTGCTATAGGCCAGCATGCGCTTGAAGTTATGCTGCCAGATGGCCGCAAACGACCCGACCGCCATGGAGGCGACCGCAATGACCACCAGGACCTGCTGCAGGGCGGGCAGAAAATCCTCGAACGTGGTATAGAGCAGACGGGTGAAAAAGAGCATGGCCGCCACCTTGGGGGCGCTTGCAAAAAAGGCCACGATCACGCGGCTCGCACCTTCATACACATCGGGAGTCCACATATGGAAGGGCGCGGCTGAAAGCTTGAAGCACATGCCGCATATGACAAAGATCAGCCCGAGCAATACCGCATTGGAGGTAATGCCTGCCTGTTGCCAATCGGCATAGAGGGCGGCCATGGCATCAAATTCCACGCTGCCGGTAAAGCCATAAATCAGGGAGATGCCATATAGCAGCAAGCCAGACGCCATGGCACCTAAGACGAAATATTTCAGCCCCGCCTCGCTGGACTTTTCTTCGTCACGGCGCATCGCGGTTAAGATATAGAGGCTGAGGCTTTGCAGCTCGAGCCCCAGGTAAAACACGATAAAATCCTTGGCCGAGAGCATGACCATCATGCCAATACATGCCAGCAGGATCAGCAGCGGGAATTCAAAGGGCAGGGGCGTGGCGTGGCGTGTGTAGTCGTAGCTAAGCAGCAGAACCAGTAAAGCCGCGCCCAGCAACAGAATCTTGCCATAAGAGATGAACCTATCCTGCTTAAAGTCGTTGCCAAAGGCAAGCTCCACCGTGCCCCATTTGGAAAGGATGATCCAAAGGGCCAGCAGCAGCAATCCCACGCTGGCAAACAATACGGGCTTCCAGGCCTTTTCTTCCTCCTTGAATGCGCCAAACACCAGCAGAAACAGGGCGCCAGCGCTCAATATCATTTCGGGCAAAGCAGGTAAAATGGTCATCATGATGGTGGGTCGCCTTTGACGCGTGGTGTTGTGTTACAAGGAGGGCAGTGCCGATAGCATCTGCGTGACGCTTTGGTGCATGGGTGCCAGCACAGGCTCGGGGTGAATACCAAGCCACAAGGCCGGTACGGCAAGCAGCACGAGGATGGCGGTTTCCCGACGGCTGATATCTGGGATTTCCAGCAGATCCTTGTGGATCAACTCGCCAAAGACCACGCGTTTGTAGAGCCACAGCATGTAGGCCGCGCCAAGTATGAGGCCGGTTGCCGCACCCATGGCGACCCAATGGGCGGCGGTAAAGGCGCCAACTAGCACGAGGAACTCGCCGACAAAGCCGCTCGTACCCGGCAAGCCGATCGAAGCCATGGTGAAGAAGAGGAATAGGAGCGCAAAGCGCGGCATGCGGTGCACCAGCCCGCCATAGCGCGCGATTTCTTTCGTGTGCACCCGGTCATAAAGCACGCCCACGCAGAAGAACAGCGCGGCTGAAACCAGCCCGTGGCTCAGCATCTGGAAGAGCGCGCCCTCTACCCCTTGCTGGGTGAAGGTAAAGAGACCAATGGTGACAAAGCCCATATGCGCGATGGAAGAGTAGGCGATCAGCTTTTTCATATCCTTCTGCATGAGAGCCACCAGCGAAGTATAGATGACAGCGACCACGCTTAAAGCATAGACAAAATCGGCAAAATAGAGCGAGGCATCGGGCAGCATAGGGATGGAGAAGCGGATAAAACCATACGCTCCGAGCTTGAGCAACACACCGGCCAACATCATGGACCCGGCAGTCGGTGCTTGCACGTGCGCATCGGGCAGCCAGGTATGGACCGGCCACATGGGGACCTTGACCGCGAAGGAAGCAAAAAAGGCGAGCCACAGCCATTTCTGCACCTCGAGCGGCAATTCCGGCAGCAGTACGGTGAGCAGCGGGATGTCGCTCGTGCCGGTCTGGAAGTAGATATAAAGCATGGCAAGGAGCAAGAGTACTGAGCCGAGCAGGGTATAGAGGAAGAATTTAAACGAGGCATAGATCCGCTCCGCCCCGCCCCAGATGCCGATAATCAGGAACATCGGGATCAGCGATGCCTCAAAGAAGAAGTAGAACATGATGAAATCGAGCGAGGCAAACACGCCGTTGACCAGCGTGGCAAGCAGCAAAAAGGCCGCCATATATTCGGGCACCTGGGTGGTGACGCTGCGCCAGCTGGCTAAAATACATAGCGGCATCAAAAAGCTGTTGAGGATCAGGAAGAAGAGGGAGATGCCATCTACACCCAGATGGTAGCCAATGCCGTAACCCGCCAGCCAGGTATGTTTTTCCTCAAATTGGAATCCGATCGCCTGCGGGTCAAAATTCCACCATAAAAGCAGGGAAAGCAAGAAGGTTGCCAGGCTCACCCACAGCGCATGGCGCTTGGCGGAAATGGCGCGCTCTTCTGCATTGCCAGAAGCCAGAAAGATAAAGGGAATGCCCACCAGCGGCAAAAAGACCAGAATCGACAGAAGCGGAAAATGTTCCATTATCCCCTCCATTCCACCAGGAAAAACAGGCCGCTGACCAGCACGACCAGGCCGATCATCATGGCAAAGGCATAATGGTAGACATAGCCGCTTTGCACGCGGCTTAAGAAGGAGGCCGCCACGCGCACACGGCCTGCGATGCCGTTGGGTCCGAACCGGTCGATGATGCCTTGATCCACTGCCTGCCACAAAAAGCGGCCACATCGTTTGGAAGGTTGGACAAACGCCCAGTCATAAAGCTCATCAATGTACCATTTGTTGAGCAGGAAGCGGTAGATGGCGCTGCATTTGGTCGCAAGGGTGGCCGGCAATGTCGGAAAGCGGAGATAGCAAAGCCAGGCGAGGAAGAATCCAGCCAAGCTTAACCAGACGGGCAACTTCTTCGCCCACCAGGGAATATGATGCGCGGCTTCGAGCACATTGGCATGCAACGCGCCAACTTCCGCGTTTGCTTCTTGCACCTCCAGCATTTGCCCCATCTTAAGCGCGCCATTCCAGAAGCGCATGTCGCTATCGACAATGCCCCAGCCCATGCTGCCAAGAGCACCCATGCCAAGCGCTCCAAGCGAAAGCAGGATCAGCGGGATGGTCATCACTTTCGGAGATTCATGGATGCCAGCCTGCACTTTTTTGGAGGCGCGGCATTTCCCATGGAAGGTCAGGAACACCAGACGCCAGGAATAAAACGCGGTGAGCAAGGCTGCACTCACGCCAAGAATATAGGCCAAATAGCCGAAGCGATGGCCGTGCGCGCCGGCGGCAAAGGCGGATTCTAGGATCATATCTTTGGAGAAATAACCCGAAAAAGGTGGCAAGCCCACGATGGCCAGGGTGCCAAGGAGCATCATGGCGTAGGTGAGTGGAATCTTACGCCAGATACCGCCCATCTTGCGCATATCTTGTTCGTGATGCAGCGCGTGGATGACGCTGCCGGCGCCGAGGAAAAGGAGCGCTTTGAAAAAGCCGTGGGTAAAGAGGTGGAACATACCCGCCGCGTAAGCCGAGACCCCGCAGGCAAAGAACATGTAGCCAAGCTGCGAGCAGGTGGAATAGGCAATCACCCGCTTGATATCGTTTTGGGTAACAGCGATGGTGGCCGCAAACAGGCAGGTGGCTGCCCCTACGAGGGTGACGACATCCAGCGCTAGCGGGGAAAGCTCAAAAAGCGGCGAACAGCGCGCGACTAAGAACACGCCGGCGGTGACCATGGTCGCGGCATGAATCAGCGCGGAAACGGGCGTGGGGCCCTCCATCGCATCGGGCAGCCAGGTATGCAGGCCCAGCTGCGCAGATTTACCCATCGCGCCGCCAAAAAGCAGCA
This sequence comes from Rickettsiales bacterium, assembly GCA_028282625.1. Lineage (GTDB taxonomy): Bacteria > Pseudomonadota > Alphaproteobacteria > Rickettsiales > UBA8987 > JANQHP01. Next base: position 6,785 of record JANQHP010000144.1, read on the forward strand.
GGCAGATGACGGTCAGCGCGTGCCATTCCTGCCCCAGGAAGGTGAGGGTGGTGGTCGCTTCGGTGGGGGCAGAAGCAAACACGGCATCAAAGCCAAGATCGCCAAAGAGGAAGAAGACGCCCAGCACGCCAAGCGCAAAGGAAAAATCCCCCACACGGTTGACGATGAAGGCTTTCATCGCCGCTGCATTGGCGGATTCTTTTTTGTACCAGAACCCGATCAGCAAATAGGAGCAAAGCCCCACACCCTCCCAGCCGACAAAGAGCTGGAGGAAATTGTTGGCGGTCACCAGCAGCAGCATGAAGAAGGTAAAGAGGCTTAAATAGGACATGAAACGCTGCGGGTGTGGGTCCTCGTGCATATAGCCGATGGAATAGAGGTGCACGAGGGCGGATACGCTGGTGATCAGCACCAACATCAATACGCTCAGACTATCGATACGAAGCGCCCATTCCACGGCAAAGCTGCCCGAGGAGATCCACGGCATGAGGGTCAGGATATAGCTCTGCTGGTCAAACACGACCGAGGGCAGCAGGCTCCAGGAAAGAATGGCCGCCAGCATCGTGGCGCCGGTGGTGATCCACTGCGCGGTGCGGATGCCGAGTTGCCGCGTGCCAAGCCCGGTGATGAGCGCGGCAGCCAAAGGCAAGAACACAATCCAGGCGGCAATCATGCGGCGTTATCCCTTCAGACGTTGCATATGCGCCACTTCAATGGAGTGACGATGACGGAAATAGAGCACCAAAATGGCCAGGCCCACCGCGGCTTCGGCGGCGGCCACGCTCAAAATGAAGAGCGTGAAAATTTGCCCGGCGATGTCGTGTTGCAAAAAGGCAGAAAACGCGATGAAGTTGACATTCACCCCAAGCAGCATCAGTTCGATCGACATCAGCAAGGTGATCACATTCTTGCGGTTCAAAAACATGCCGCACATGCCGATGGTAAAAAGCAGCGCACCCAGCAGCAAATAATGCAGCAGGCCTATTTCCATGATCCAGGAGGGAAGCGTTTCCATAGGCTTTTCTTTAAGAGACCCCCTTGCCGGTGATGCTGTTGACCAGCTTGACGCTGCGCTTGCCATCGCGATGGATCTGCTGCGCAATATCCTGCTTCTTGACCCCCTCACGCTGGCGATGGGTGAGCACAATGGCCCCGATCATCGCAACCAGCAGCACCAGGCCCGCCAGCTGGACGGCGAGGAAATAATCGGTATAGAGCACCATGCCGATCGCTTCGGTGTTGGTCAGTTTTTTGGATGCCTCATCCGCTTCTGCAGTCATCGTGACGGTCGGCGGCTGGAAATCATGGTGGGGTTGCTCGATCTCGGCAAAAAGCAGGGCGGCGATTTGGGCAAAAAGCAGGAGCGCGACGCCGCCACCCAGCGGCAAATAGCGCAAAAACCCTTCCCGCATCTCGGAAAAACGGATGTTAAGCATCATCACCACAAACAGGAATAAGACGGCCACCGCGCCCACATAGACAATCACGATGAGCATTCCAAGCAACTCCGCGCCGAGCAGGATAAACAGCGCGCCGGCATTGAAAAAGGCCACAATCAGGCTGAGCACCGCGTGGACCGGGTTTTTGACCGTAATCACGGCAAAAGCGGCCAGCACCATGACGGAGGCAAAAAGATAAAACAGGAAGGTGGCGATGAACATAGGTAAGCGGTCATCCCTATCGTGACGATGCGTCGTTATTCATACCCTGTTGCGCGCGCGCGGTCCACCCTCTTTTGCACGCAGCGGTGTTTGGATTTTAGATATTAATATTAGCATAATTATCTAGACAAGAAGAAGATTCTTTGATAGTCTTTACGGTGACGTTCTTTCTGCTTCCTGCGGCTGATGCCCCGGTGATCCCGCAGAAGTTTGGCCACCATGTGGCTGACATACTTCCCCCAAATCCAACATCAAGGGGGATCTATGTGTGAAAGTGCGTCTGATTTTCAGGAGGAAAATCATGGCTATCCATGTTTTTTGGTGTCTTGTGGTGCTTCTGATAACAGCGTCTCTCATTCTGATTTCTCTTGGCGTCATGCAAGAAAAACAGAATAAAAACCACTTGGCGCTGTTACAGGTGGTCAGTGGCATGGACTGGCAAATTACGAAGGTGCATCCCCTCGTTGGACGATTTTTCGTCGTCGGGGAGGTCACCGTTGCGGAGGTGACTGACAGAGAACTCTATAATGGCCTATTTTTAACCCAATCACAAAACAGAGTGGCGTTTCTGGAAATCCGGCCCCCAAAGCTGGGCGATGCCCGCTACCGGGCGGAGCTGGGGCGAACCGGTGACATTCAGAAGTGTAAGGCAAAATTTTTCTATCAGGAGGGCATACTGCACATCTCCGTCTTTCAAGGGCGCACCTGCGTCCTTGAGCTCCTATGCTCTTGATCGCGTGCGCGCATCACCTCCCCGTCGCGAAGGCGGGGAGGGAGCCCCTTTCACACTTCAAACCAGCCGGCTGCATGGGCGGTGGCGTCACACTCTGTGACCCCACTGCCGATGTGGCTGGTTTTTTTTATGCCATAGGCCTTGCTCTTTTTTGTGCCCAACGTGCACGTACGATTTTGGCCACACAGGCGGCTTCGCACAGCCCTTCTCTTTTTGGCACAGATAGAGGCAGCGTACCTTGCCACATCTGCGCCCTGCCGCTTGCGCACAGCGCCTGGTGCATAAGGTCGTAACATGTTGTGATATCAGGGTTTTTGTAGATCACCACCGGCGCGCCGGGCAGCAGCGCCTCGCTGCACATCCGTACCGAATCCCCGCTGACGGCGATCACATCGGCCAGCGCCAACCAAGCGAGATAGGGGTTGGGACGGTGCCGGTCGCGGTTCCACTGGTAATAATGCGAAGGGATGCTGGTGCGTTGGAGGGCTGCTTCGATGGCGGTGGCAAGTGCGGCCCCGGTGCGTGGGCTGGTGGTGACTAGCAGGCTGCCGCCGGCTGTTTGCAGCTCCGTGGCCAATGCCTCGATCCAGCGCGCGGCGTGACTGGGATCGATATCGCCCCCGACATGCTTGCCGCCGAGGAGCACCACACATCTCGGGCTTGGCAGCTCGGCGAGGGGTGGTTCGGAGGGATCTTCGTGGATGTGGCGGGCGGCGATATGCAGGGTCTCTTGCGTTAAAGGGTGCAAGATCCCTTTAGTTGGCACCCATTTTTCTTCAGGCACGTTAGGCCTTGGCTCATGGTTTGGCGTGACCACCAGGTCCATCGCCTCGTAGCCTTCGCCCGGGTCGAGCAGCTGCACCACAAAGGCGCGGCCATCCGATATGCGGTGGATATCGTGCAGCGCCCCCACCCCTTCTGCGCCGGTATGGAGGACGATGCTGCGCGCCCAATCGATTTTCGGCATGGCAGGGTCCTGGCCGCGCGCGGTGAAAAAAGCGGCGACCCCCCCGCATTGCGCGATATCATAGAGCGAGAGCATCCCGCAACGATCGCCAAGCTGCTGCGCCAGGCCGATGGATTGGGCCTGACGGTGCGAGTCATCGCTTAGAATCCATAGTTGAGGGGTGTGGCTTCGTTGCAGAAAGTCTCTTAGCCTGTGATAGATGTTAGATGATGCTGTCACAAAGTCGATTGTGAAGATGCTATCTAAAAGCCGCCATAGGCGGTAGAAAGCCTTTCCTGGCTCACTTTGAGGCGTAGATTGTTGGGGTTATCGGCCTCTTTCAGGGCGGTGTCCACGCTGATTTCGCGCTGCTGAATCAGGCGCAGCAAACATTGGTCAAAGCTTAGCATGCCACGGTCGATCTGACGTTCCATGATCTCTTTGATTTCCTTGATTTTTCCTTCCTCAATGAGGGAGCGAACCAAGCCTTCATTGATCATAATTTCATAGGCCAGCTTCCGCCCGCCCTCGACCCCTTCCACCAGGCGCTGGGAAAGGATGGCGTGGACATTCTGGGAGAGGGTGCTGAGCACCTGTTTCGACATTTCTTCGGGGAAGAGGTTCACGATACGGTCGATCGCCTGGTTGGCATTGTTCGCGTGTAAGGTGGCGACCACCAAATGGCCGGTTTCACAAAAAAGAATCGCATTTTCAAGCGTTTCCCGATCGCGGATTTCCCCAATCAAAATCACATCCGGGCTTTGCCGAAGCGCATTTTTCAGCGAAATGCCATAGGAGTAGGTATCCACGCCGATCTCACGCTGGGTGAAAATGGACTGTTTGTTGGTGTGGATAAATTCAATCGGGTCCTCAATCGTGATAATGTGGCCGGTGCTGCGCTCGTTGCGGTAATCCAGCATGGAAGCCAGCGAGGTAGATTTCCCGCTTCCCGTGGCACCCACCATCAGCAGCAGGCCACGCTTTTCCATAATGAAATCGCCATAAATCGCCGGCAGACCGAGCTCCTCAAAGCTGGGGATTTGGGACTTGATCAGCCGAATCACAATGCCTAAATGCCCGCGCTGGTAGAAAATATTGACCCGAAAACGCTCCTCAAGCTCCAGCGCCAAATTCAGTTCCAGCGTGGAGTGCAGCTCTTCTTGCTGCTCTTCATTGAGCATATCATCGACCAGGGCATGCAGCCGCTCATCGGTCAGGGGCTCTTCCTCCTCCAGACGGTGCATGGCGTTTTCCACGCGTATGGCCGGCGGCGTCCCTTTGCTTAGAAAGAGGTCGGAGGCGCCCTTTTCCATCATCAGGGTGAAAAAGCGATCAATCAAGCGTGGCTTTGTTTGGGACGAGCGCGTGGGCATGAAAAAGGCGGGGGCGGCTTGTGTTTAAAAATCACTGTCGTGCGAAGGCGAGCCCTGCGGCCCCTTAAACGCATTGTCGTCGGCAATGTTGAGCGCTTCCTTGGCGTCTTTGGCGTCGATCAACCCTTCTTCCATCAGACGGTACACACTATCTTTCATGGTACTCATGCCAATGCGTGAGCCGACCTGCATGAGAGAGTAAATTTGGGGCAGCTTGTTTTCACGGATCAAATTGCGCACCGCAGGCGTGCCAAGGAGAATTTCCATCGCAGCCACGCGCCCCATGCCGTCTTTGGACGGAATGAGCTTTTGGGCAATAATGGCTTCCAGCGAGGTGGAAAGCAGCGCCATGACGAGCCCCTTATCCCCTGCAGGAAACACATCGATAATCCGGTCAATGGTTTTGGCGGCGGAACTGGTGTGCAGCGTGCCGAGCACCAAATGGCCGGTTTCTGCGGCGGTAAGCGCAAGCTGGATGGTTTCCAAGTCACGCAGCTCACCGACCAAGATGACATCCGGGTCTTCGCGCAGCGCACTTTTAAGCGCCCTGGCAAAAGACATGGTGTTGGTGCCAAGCTCCCGCTGGTTGATCAGCGATTTTTTGGAGTAATGGACAAACTCGACCGGGTCTTCCACGGTGATGATGTGCTTGGCCATGTTTTTGTTGATATAGTCAAGCATGGCCGCCAGCGTGGTGGATTTCCCGCTGCCGGTGGGCCCTGTGACCAGCACCAGGCCTTTGGTGAGGGTGGCAAGTTGCTTGAGAATGTTGGGCAGGCCCAAATCATCGAGCGTCATGATATCCACCGGCACCCGCCGGAAGGCGGCGGCCGGGCCGTTTAGCGTGGTAAAGGCATTGACCCGAAAGCGCAGCTCCTCGCCAAATTGGATGGCAAAATCAATCTCCATCTCACGCTCATATTCGGTTTGCTGCTTTTCGGTCATAATGGAATAGAGCATGCTCTTGATCACATCCGAAGACAGCGGCGCCATATCGTCCAGAGGCGTGATGAGTCCGTGGATACGCAGCGCAGGCGGGCATTCGGGGGTGATGTGCAGGTCGGACGCTTCTTTTTTACGCGCCTGAATGAGGAGTTCGGTAATTTCCATACTGCTATGCCTGCCCTTTATGAAACGTGGTGATGTGACGCGTGAAGGCGCATCTTTCTTGGTGCCATTATGGACGACCTAACTCGACCGCTGGCCCAGCATTGAAAGAACCCTGGGCGGTGATGCCGCTTGGCGCATGTTGCGCTTGCGCTGCCCGTGTTTTTTCAGGGAGAATTTGCC
>JANQHP010000169.1 GCA_028282625.1 Rickettsiales bacterium
GCGCGCGGTATAAAGAGAGGCGCGATGTGTTGGTGGAAGGCTTGATCGATGCCGGCTGGCCGGTGGAAGCCCCCAAGGCGAGCATGTTCCTCTGGGCGCCGCTGCCCGAGCGTTTTCGTCATCTGGGTTCGCTGGAATTTTCGCGCCTGCTGCTGGAGCGCGCACAAGTCGCCGTCGCACCAGGCATTGGCTTTGGCAAGGGCGGCGATGGCCATGTGCGCATCTCGCTGATCAACAATGTGGAACGCACGCGTTTTGCGCTGCGCAACATCAAGCGCTTCTTAAAAGAAGGGCCCTAGGGCACCCAGATGTACGGCTTGCTCCGCCCGCTTCTCTTCTGCCTTCCTTCGGAGATGGCACATCATGTAGCGATGTCTGCGTTAAAACGCAGCCTCTATACGCGGCAAAAACTGGCACCAGATCCCTGCCTCTCCCAACGTTTCTGGGGCATGAACTTTACGCATCCGCTTGGGCTTTCTGCGGGTTTGGATAAAAACGCCGAAGCCGCAAAAGGCCTGCTGGACCAGGGCTTTGCCTTTATCGAAACGGGCACGGTCACCCCCAAACCGCAAGCGGGCAACCCCAAGCCGCGGCTTTTTCGCTTGAAAGAAGATCAAGCGCTGATCAACCGTCTAGGCTTTAACAACCAGGGCATCGAGCGCTATCTTGCGCATCTTGCGCGCTGGGAGCAGCAGCGCCCAGCACGGCAGGCACATGCAATCCTTGGCTGCAATATCGGCAAGAACAAAACAACCGAGCAGGCGCTGGTAGATTACCTCACCCTGCTGCCGCGCGTCTACCCGCATGGAAGCTACATCACCATCAATATCTCCTCGCCCAACACGCCCGGCCTGCGCACACTCCAACAGCGCGAGCATTTGCTGCCCCTGCTCAAGGAAATGACCACCTTGCGAGAACAGCTGCAGCAAAAGCACCAACGTTTCGTGCCGCTCTGGGTGAAGATTGACCCTGATGGCGAGGAGAACCATTATCAAACCCTGGCCGATACCATCCTGGAAGCCAAGTGCGACGCAATCGTGGTGAGCAACACCACCGTGGCGCGGCAAGGGCTTAAAAGCGCGCAGCAAGAGGAAGCAGGAGGCCTAAGCGGTGCACCGCTTTTTGAGCGTTCCACCCAGGTGTTAGCGCAGATCTACCGCCATACCAGCGGCGCGATCCCGCTGGTGGGTGTCGGCGGGATTGGCAATCCCGCCCAAGCTTACGCCAAAATCCGCGCCGGCGCGTCGCTCCTGCAGCTTTATACCGCCTTTATTTATCAAGGCCCTGCGGTGATTAAGCAAATCGTGGAAACATTGCCTGCCTTGCTTGAAAAAGATGGGTACAGCCACATCTCCGAAGCGATTGGCGCGGATGCTTAGATCGTGTGCGCCCGAAGCGGCGGCGGCAAGCGGAAATGCACATTCTCCGGCTCACCCGCCATCGTGCTCACCGCTAGCGCAGGATACCGGGCACGGATCGCCTCAACCACCTGCTCCACCAGGATTTCTGGTGCGCTAGCACCCGCCGTCAAGCCTATCGTACCGATGCCATCAAACCACGCCTCCTGCAGCGCCTCTGCATCCGAAATCAGATAGGAAGTAACCCCACACTCCTCGCCCAAATCCCGCAAGCGATTGGAGTTCGAGCTGTTTTTAGCACCCACCACGAGCAAGAGCTCCACCTGCTTGGCCAGCTCTCGCACGGCGTCCTGCCGATTTTGCGTCGCGTAACAAATATCCTTCACATCCGGCCCCTTAATCGCAGGGAAGCGCGCTTGGAGTACCGCAATGATCGCGCGCGTATCGTCCACGCTCAGTGTCGTTTGCGTCACGTAAGAGAGTAACTCTGGATCGCGAACCTCCACCTGCTCGGCCTCCTGAACCGAAGAAACCAGCAGCACCTCTTGCGCCACGCGCCCGCTGGTGCCCTCGACTTCCGGATGGCCCGCGTGCCCAATCAACAGCACCTGATCGCCGGCCTTTTCCGCCCGCTGTGCCTCCTTATGCACCTTGGTCACCAGCGGGCAGGTCGCATCAATCACCGGCAGGTCACGGTCCTTTGCAGCCTGCTCCACGGCGTCTGAAACCCCATGCGCTGAAAAAATGGTGACCGCACCTTCAGGGATATCGGCGACCTCTTTGACAAACACCGCGCCTTTGCGCTCCAGATCCTCCACCACGTAGCGGTTATGCACAATCTCATGCCGCACATAGACCGGCGCACCATAATGCTTGATCGCCTCTTCCACAATCGTGATCGCACGGTCCACCCCGGCGCAAAAACCCCGCGGGTTGGCTAAAATCAATTTCATCTTTGAACCTTTTTGGTGTAAGAACGCATCAGAAAGTCCATCCATGTAGCATAGATCATGTCACTATACACCTCCTCTTCCGTGCTGCAAGCCGTTGCCTGGACCGTGGTCTATTCCATTGCGGCGGCTTGTGCGGACCTGGTCCTGCGGCTCAGTATTGATAGCGGTCTAGACCCAGTCTATATGTTCTTTTGGCGGACCGTCATGCCGCTTTCTTTGCTATTGCCGCTGCTTTACGCAGAAAAACGTCGTGCCTCTACCACCAAAGAGCACCTTTCTGCCACCCTCTTTCCGCCCAAAGGCTACCGGTTATGGTATGCCGGCATGGGATTTTGTGCCGTCTTAAGCACCGTAAGCTTTTATAAGGCCTTAGAATATCTCTCTTTACCCTTAATCGGTGCACTCACTTTTATCAGCACGTTACTCACCGTGTGCTGCGCCTCCTTTTTGTACCGTGAAGGGTGGCATATCAGCCGCTTGCTCACCATTGCCGTGGGTTTTATGGGTGCGTTACTGATCATCCGCCCAGGCTGGCAACCAATGAATATTGGTATTGCTTATTCACTCATCAACAGTATTGCCTGGACAGGCTTTGTCCTACTTAGCAAACGCGTCAGCCATATCCACACTGCCACGCAAGTCACGGCCTGGCCCATGTGGTTTATGCTGCCACCGGGGATCGTAGCCAGCATCTTCTTCTGGCAAACACCAACATTGGCGCAAATTGCATTCATCCTTGCACATGCATTTTGTATTATTCTTGTGTTTTGGACCAAGGCAAAAGCTTTTGCCAAGGCGCCGCTTGGGGTGCTCATTCCGCTGGACTTCGTCTATCTCGTCGCCATGGCAGTCTTTGGCGCGCTCTTTTTTGCCGAGCATCTGCATCCGCTAAGCCTGGTGGGTGTCGTGATCATCCTGGCCAGCACCTGGCTGCTCGTGCGCCGCGAATCTCGCCGCCATAGCGCCAGCGAGGCCGATATCGCACAAGGGTAGCATACTCCGAAAAAAACGACGACCCACGGGGTGTAGATCGTCGTTTGATTCGGTCATTTCGGTGTTGAGTATTATTGGTTTGAGTCTCCTGTGGAGTCGCCCAAGGGCTCTTCTCCCATGGGGTTGGGCATCTCCGCTTCTTCGAGCACCGCTTTGATACTCTCAAGCTGCCTTATCATTTCTTCAACTGCTTCAACGTCGGGGTTGAAAGCAGTAACAAGAGTGACATTCCCGATACCCAGATTTCCGACGATAGTCGAACATTGCGCCACTGCCATGCCAAAGTAGGGTTTTCCCTTTCTCTTTGCCAACAGCCTTAGGCTGTTGGCAACGCTTTCTATTGCCATATCAAACGCGTTCATACTTACCTCATCTTCAAAATTTTCAGACCGTGAAGGTCTCGTGGCAGCTATAAGGTAAGCCCAAGCGCCACACAATGGTGGTCTGCTTGTATACCGTATAAGATATGCCGCGAGGAACCACACAATCTGTTGAGGATAAGCCTAGCGGATTGCTCTCTCTGTCAAGGTTTATTAAGTAGTT
>JANQHP010000014.1 GCA_028282625.1 Rickettsiales bacterium
AGCCAAATTCCTGCGTATGGATATCCAGCATATACTGCGCCAAAGCACGCTCCAGCTTGGCTAAATCGCCTTTGAGTGTCACAAAACGTGCACCAGAAATTTTAGCGGTCTGCGTAAAATCCATCAGCCCCAACGCCGTGCCAAGCGCGTCATGCTCCAGCGGCGTAAAGGCAAAATGCGGCACGTCGCCTACAGAGCGCACTTCCACATTATCCGCTTCACTCTCTCCCTCTGGTACATCCTCCGCCAATAGATTGGGCAAATCCAGCAGCAAGCTTTCCAGCTGCTGATGCACTTCATCGCCCGCCTCGGATTGCTGAGCCTCTTTTAGTGCGGCAATCTCTGCCTTCACTTGTTTGGATGCCGCAATTTCAGCCTCTGCGTCCCTGCCTTGTGCTTTCAAACTCCCAATCGTTTTGGCCAGCGCATTGCTGCGTTCTTGAAGCGCTTGCATATGCGTAATGTCGTGGCGCTTATCCGCATCATGGCGCAAAATTTCCTCGGCAATAGGGGCCAATCCACGGCGCACCATTATTTCATCAAACTTCTTAGGATTGTTTTTTATCCAATTGATATCATGCATTTTTTCTTTTTTTCCTCCCAAGAAAAAGGCTGCCAAATATAGCCAATTCATACAGCAGATAAAGAGGCAATGCGAGCCCTATCTGGCTAATCACATCCGGAGGCGTCAGCACCGCCGCCAGTGCCACAAAACCCACCAGGGCATATTTACGCTTTTGCCGCAACGACTGCACATCCACGATGCCTGCCACACAGAGCAGCATCAAAATCAAAGGCAGCTGAAACGCCAATCCAAACGCTAAAATCAAGCCCATCACCAGCGATAAATATTCCCCCATGCGTGCATGTAGTGCAATCGGCACCGTGTCCGCCGCATCACCGCCCACCACCTCAAAGCCTAGAAAAAACTGCCACGCCAAAGGGAAAATACCATAATACGCCAAGGCGGCACCGGCTACAAATAAAAGAGGCGCCATCAGCAAAAACGGAGTCAAAATCCAACGCTCATTCCGGTAAAGCCCAGGCGCCACAAACGCATACACATGCCAGCATATAAACGGAAAACCGAGGAAAATACCCATAAAAATCGCCAGTTTGATATGGGTAAAAAAGGCCTCGGTGAGGCCGGTAAACATCACGTTTGGCATGGCCTGCGCGTGACCTGATGCCTGGTAGGCCTCCCGTAAAGGGGCAAGCAGAAATTGGTAGAGAAGATCTGCATACACATACCCCACACTGCAGGTAACACACAATAAGAGCGCGACATAAAAAACCCGCCTGCGCAGTTCATATAAATGCGGCACAATGGCGGCATAGCCTTCTTTAGGCACGCGCTCTTCAGCCATTTCTTTTACCATTTATGTATCATCTTTATGCTGTTTAGAGACCACATCTTCCTCAAAAGGCTCACCCTCTTTCGGAGGGAGTGGCGCTTCCGCCATGTTATCCGGCGCCGCCTGACGCGCTATGGCCCGTATGGACTCCAATTCTTCCGGTGGATAGGCGGGATATGCTTTCCCATCATCATCCAACACCTGATGCAGCGGCTGCGTCACATTCTCCACTTCCTGCATCGCACTACGCACAAAACGCCGACCCTGTTGCCACAATCTTCCAATAGCACGCAGCAAGCCCGGGATATCTTCCGGCTTGACCACCAAAAGCCCCACACACACCACCAATACTATCTCAGCCCATGACATCTACATACCACTATCAACACCCGGCAATCAAACAAGCGCTACCCTTTATTTTCCGGATCAGATTTATCTTTAGATTCTTCATTCAATTCCTTTTTTAAGCTCTTGATTCCCCTGCCTATATCTCCCATCACTTTGGGCAATTTTCCGGCGCCGAACAGGATCAGAACCAGAACCAGAATAATCAAAATTTGTGGTAAGCCTATACTCATCATCCGCCTCTTTGCTGGTATAAAAAGATATGATCGTTTCTTGTATATACCTTTGTACAAGGCGCGTACAGCCTGTTCTTTTTTCACGTAGAACCCAGCACTATTTAGCCATTGCTTCACTGTGAGCGGCCATTTATGATCCCCCAAAACACACCATAGGACCAAACACCATAGGAATTGTGCCTTGCTTCCTGAAAGCCCCATTTTATTTGAAGTGGTCGTGCTGCTTGTTGCGGCCGTGGTCATCGTCGCCCTTTTTCGTCATCTAAGGCTCAGCCCGGTGCTGGGCTACCTGGTAGCAGGTGGTGCCATTGGTCCTCATGGACTTGCGATTGTGACCACCGATATGCACTATTTGGCCGAGTTTGGTGTGGTCTTCCTGCTCTTTGCCATCGGCCTGGAACTCACCTTTGAGCGGTTAAAATCCATGCGACGCCATGTATTTGGCTATGGCCTGCTGCAATTCTTTATCACCGGCGCCATCCTTGGGTCGGTGGCTTACTTGCTCATACAAGACTCCGCCATCTCCTTTATCATTGGCGGCGGGCTGGCGCTTTCCTCCACTGCCATTGTACTGCAGCTACTAAGTGAAAAAAACATGCAAGCCTCTCAAATGGGCAGGCTTTCCCTGGCCACGCTCATCCTGCAGGACCTTGCCGTGGTGCCGCTGCTTATCATCGTACCCGTCCTTGCCCAAAGTAGCGGCAACCTTATCCCTGTCGTGCTGGATTCCATCGTTAAGGCCGCCATCGCCCTGGCCATTATTTCGGTCATTGGCACCTACCTGATTCGCCCGATATTCAATTTTATCGCCGCCTTAAAAAGCCAGGAGCTCTTCATCGCCACCATTTTGCTCATTGTGCTGGGTACTGCATGGTCCACCTATAGCTTTGGTCTTTCCCTTGCGCTTGGGGCGTTTATTGCCGGCGTGCTGGTCAGTGAAACACAATATCGCCACCAGGTGGAAGCAGATATCCAGCCTTTTAAGGGCGTGTTGATGGGCCTTTTCTTCATGACCATTGGCATGTCCATCAATATGGTGGTACTCGCCGAACAATTGCCGCTTATTGTATTGCTAACCCTATTACTCCTTGCCACCAAAGCCATCATTGTGATGGGTCTTGCCAGGCTGTTTGGCTTTGAGCCGGTCTGCGCTTTCCGCACCGGGCTGCTGCTTTCCCAAGGCAGTGAATTTACCTTTGCGCTCTTTGGCTTGGCATTGGTGCATGAACTGCTGGCACCCGAACTGCACCAGCTCTTGCTGCTGGTCGTCGCCCTTTCCATGGCAATGACTCCGCTTACCATGATGATTGGTGACACCATTTTGCGCTATTATACCCGCCGAACGTCACGCGCTACACCCGATAACGCGGAACATATGGAGCAGCAAACCAAAGACCTGGATGGGCATATCATCGTCATTGGATTTGACCGGGTAGGTCGCACTATTTGCCAGTTTTTATCCGCGCGAAACATCAACTACGTGGCCATTGATAGCGACCCGCAAAATGTCCAGGAAGGCAAACGCAAGCAACTGCCGGTGTATTACTGCGCCCACTACAACACCGAAGTGCTGCGCTCTTTGGGCGTGGAGCGTGCAAAGATGGTGGCCATTGTGACCTCCTATAAAAGGGTGACCAAGCAGATGCTGGAATTATTGCGGCGGCAATGGCCCGATCTCTGCATTATCGCGCGCGCGCATGACCGCATGCATGCCTTGCAGCTCAAAGAAGCAGGCGCCACCATTGCGCTGCCAGAACTCTTCGAGTCCAGCCTGCTGCTTGGACGCACTATTTTACGCACGCTTGGCACAAGCGATGAAGAGATTATGCGCGAAGTAGAGCGCTTCCGCAGGGACGAATACCCCACAGCCCTGCTAAACGAAGCAAAATCTTAAAAGCTTCTAGCACCACCCTCGCGCAACAATCGCCTCTGCCACCTGGTACGCCGCATTCAGCGGGTTTTTATCCCCCTGGCTCCCCAGCGTTAAAATACGCGGCAACACCTCCGCATGCCCCTGATCAAACGGCGCCGCATACCCGTGCGTATAAAGCGTGTCGTGCAAACGTCGGTGCTTGGTCGGCACCATACCCTCTGGCGCCTCAATATAGACTGGCACACCACCCGCACACGCTTCACAACACATCGAGATTGAGTCACCGGTTACAATCACCGCATCGGCCCGCGCGATAAAAGCGATGTAAGGATTGGCCTGTTTGGGTACAAAGCGGTGCAGATAATGTGGAATATCCTGCAACAAGGTTGGCAATGCTTCCACCACACCCTGCGGCGTACGGCGGCTGGTACTGACCCAGAAAAAAGCCTGACTGTGCGAAGCCACGTGCCGCATCTTTGCCACCATCTTCTCCACATGTTGCATGTGCATCTCCGTGGTCCGCGTGTGCCCACCAAGCAGCACCGCTACATGTTTTGTCTCCGGCGAAACATGTGGCAAAAAGTTTTGCAACGTCTTGTCCCACATAGCCGATTCCTGACCCAGCACCTTATCGGTCAAGTGATGCGGCGCTCCCGTCACCCGCAGCACCCGGCTCAAATGTGCTACACCAAAAGGCAACCGGTCATGCTCCGGGACCGCTACCAGATCAAAGTTTGAAAGCCAAAAAGGCACACCAGCCGGAAAGCCCGGCCACATGATTTGCACGATACGGCACTCCTTCTTATGACGCATCGCTTCCCGCTTTATCGCACGCGCCACAGGAGCCAGGCGACGCCCGGCAGCGATCACCAACGCGGGAAAACCACCCTCCCCTCCGCGCGGCAGCAACACATCGCTTCGTTCCACATCCACACCGCGCAAAGAAGCACCACGCAACATATTGGGCCAGCCACCCTTAGAGGTATAACGCACCTCACGCAGCAAAAAAGGTCGGCCCAATGCTTCGGCCACCGCCACAACCTGGTTGCGATGACCCACAATGTCATCCACCAAGCACCAAATTTCAGGCAAATTCAGAGACACCTACCCACTGTTACAGGAGAAAACACACAACAACGCACCACACAGGCTATACAAACTGAACCGATAAAATCTCGTAATATTTCTTGCCGCTTGGCGTCTTTACACTCACCTCTTCCCCCTCTTCACGGCCAATCAAAGCACGCGCCAAGGGCGAATTAAACGATATTTTCTTGTTTTCCAGATCGGCTTCATATTCACCTACAATCTGGTAGGTCGACTCTTCATCACTCTCTGCGTCCACCAGCTCCACCGTCGCGCCAAACACCACACGCTTGCCAGAAAGCTTGGCCACATCAATAACCTCAGCCCTTGTATGCTGGTCTTCTAACCATGCAATACGTGCTGCCAGCATGCCTTGCTTGTCTTTAGCCGCATGATATTCCGCGTTTTCCTTTAAATCACCATGCTCGCGTGCACGCGCAATTTCCTCGGAAACCAAAGGCATTTCCGCTTTCTTTTCTTTGAGTTCCTCTTGCAACCGCGCAAACCCGCCTGCGGTAATCGTACATTTTTGCAACATGTGCCCCTCTTAAAATACCCTTTTTAACACAACAAAAAGTCTAGACACTGTTATGTCATGATCATAACACGAGGTTTGCTCGAAAATGGGATGGATACAAGGCAAAAATCGCAGCAAGTAGCAGGACTACCTGCAAGATTTTTAACGCTGTAGACGCCCATTTCCGGCAAATCCTTTGGGAGCGGGGGTATTTTGAGTGGAAATGTACATTTCTCCCTGAAAGTGCACGGCACTTCTGCGCTTGAAATGTACCATTTCCTCTTCAAAATCTCCTCCGCCCTCG
>JANQHP010000031.1 GCA_028282625.1 Rickettsiales bacterium
CCACACAGGTTTTGGCCACACAGGTTTTGGCCACACAGGTTTTGGCCACACAGGTTTTGGCCACACAGGTTTTGGCCAAGCGGGCTTTGGCATTGGAGAACTGATTGTCTTCTTCATTATCCTTGCGCTACTGTTTATGGCCTATCTGAGCACCCTCACCTCGCAAGGAGTCAAAGGCACCATCCCAGGCCACATCGTCTGTGCCTCGGACGACTCCATCTGCATCTATTGCCAGGAAAATGATGGCCCCATTTGCGACAATTAGACACTATTATTAAAATATAGTGTCTAGCACCATAAAACCCTCAAAAAACAGATAGAAGATAGTTGATTTCTTACACCTGAACGGGATATAAGTGTCGACATGATGGAACTTTCTTCCCTTCTCACCATGACCTCGTGGCAGTGGGCCATCTTCTCTTACCTCATGGGCTCCATTCCCTTCGGCTTGTTTGTCGCCCGCATGCGTGGGTTTGACGATATCCGTCTCCATGGATCAGGCAATATTGGTGCCACCAACGTCATGCGCGTGGCAGGACGCATCACTGGCATCGTCGTCTTGTTGCTCGATAGCGCCAAAGGAGCCATTCCCGTCTTGCTTGCCAACAGCAACGGCGGGTACGATGTGGCCGTGATTGCCGCCGGAGCAGCGGTCCTTGGGCACATCTTCCCATTATGGCTGCGCTTTCGCGGCGGAAAAGGCGTTGCCACCACGCTTGCCGTGCTGCTTGCCTTGCACCTTCCGATCGGGCTTGCCTCTATATTCGCCTGGATTATCGCTTTTATCATGTCGCGCATTTCCTCTCTCTCTTCCATTCTGGCCATGTTGGCCACACCCACCTTTGCCTTTTACTTTGCGCCAAGCTTAGGCATGGAAACGGTCTACCTCACCATCCTTCTTAGTACGCTTGTCATTGCCCGTCACCACGCCAATATCCGTCGCCTGCTCCAGGGGAAAGAAAAGCAGGTCGTCTAGCGTATGCCTGGCTCACATAACGACTCCACATCCCACGAACTATCGGGCGAAAGGCTCGCTCGCTTACGCCTGATTCGCAGCAACCGTGTTGGGCCGCGCACCTTTCTGGACCTACTCAAAGCCTATGGCAGTGCCGAAGAAGCCCTTTGCCATGTGCCACAACTCGTGTCAAGCGATCAGGCGCACGCCGAATATGCGCGTGTTACCGAGCGTGGCGCCTGCCTCTTGCTGCTTGGCGACGCCGACTACCCTGCCCTCCTGACCCATATTCCCGACCCGCCGATCGCGCTAACGCTGCATGGCAATCCAGATCTCCTGCAGCAGCCTTGCATCGCCATGGTGGGTGCCCGTAATGCCTCCATCAATGGCAAGCGCCTCACACAGAAACTGGCGCAAGAGCTCGGCGAGGCAGGCATCACCATTGTATCCGGCCTGGCACGCGGCGTGGATGCCGCAGCACACGAAGGCGCCCTTGCAACCGGCACCGTGGCGGTGGTCGCAGGCGGCGCGGATATCGTCTACCCGCGCGAACATCAGCAGCTCTATGAAGCGATTTGCACCAACGGTCTGGTGGTCGCAGAAATGCCCCTTGGCACCTCGCCACGCGCCGAGCATTTTCCAAGACGCAACCGCATCATTTCTGGTCTCTGCAGTGCCACCCTGGTGATGGAAGCCGCACGCCGTTCCGGCTCCCTCATCACGGCACGTCTGGCCGCCGAACAGGGCCGCGACGTCATGGCCGTCCCCGGCTTTCCGCTAGACCCGCGCGCCGGTGGGCCCAACCACTTAATCCAGCAAGGCGCCACGCTTATCACCAACGCGCAGGATGTGTTGGATCAACTGCAAAGCCACAAAGGCATGGCCGAACCGTATACGCCTTCTCTTTTTTCCACCATGGAACATACCGCCGGTGATACGGAGCAAGACGAGGCAAGCACGGTGCCAGAAGAAGCGCATCAAAACCCCACCGAAGAAGAAACCACGCGCCTGAAGAACGCGCTTTCGACCACACCTGTGGCGCTGGATACCATCGCCCATGAAGTCCACATGCCCATGCAACGCCTGCTTCCTCTATTGCTTAAGTGGGAGTTAAACGGAGAGCTGCACCGCCTGCCTGGCAATCGCGTGGTCCTGGCGACCGACTAGCTGCAAAAAACTCCCCCCTTGCCCTTTACGCTGCCATCGGTTAGGCTAGCCCCCCTTTAAAAAGCAATCGAGACATCCAATGACCTATACCATCGCCGTTGTAGGAGCGACCGGAAATGTTGGGAAAGAAATGCTTGCCGTATTGGCCGAGCGCAACTTTCCTGTGAAGCAGGTCCACGCCCTTGCTTCCCGCAATTCGGTCGGGCGTGAGGTTAGTTTTGGTGAGGAACGTACCCTTAAAGTTGAAGATCTCGAACATTTTGATTTCTCCGATGTCGATATCGGCTTTTTCTCGCCCGGTGCCGCGGTTTCCAAAATCCACGCGCCGCGTGCGGCCAAATCCGGCTGCGTGGTGATCGACAACACGTCCCACTTCCGTATGGAAGAAGATGTTCCGCTGGTGGTGCCAGAGGTCAATGCCACCGCGCTGAAGGATTTTAGCAAACGTCACATCATTGCCAATCCCAATTGCTCCACCATCCAAATGGTGACCGCCCTCAAACCGCTGCACGATATTGCGCCGATCAAGCGTGTGGTGGTGGCCACCTACCAATCTGTCTCCGGAGCGGGCAAGGCCGCCATGGATGAGCTCTACAATCAAACCAAGCACATCTTCGCCGGTCAGCATGATACACCGCAGCAATTTACCAAGCGCATTGCCTTTAATGCGATTCCACATATTGATGTCTTTGTGGAAACCGGGCCCCATGCCGGTGCCACCAAAGAAGAGTGGAAAATGATCGTGGAGACCCAAAAAATCCTGGACCCGAACATCCGTGTTTCTGCCACATGTGTACGCCTGCCTGTCTTTGTTGGACACGGTGAGGCAGTGCATGTGGAATTTGCCAAACCCATCACGGAAAAACAGGCGCGCGCCGCACTGGAAGCAGCACCCGGCGTTGCTTTGGAAGACCAGCGTCAAGATGGTGGCTATGTCACCCCTCAAGAATGCGTCGGACTCGACGATGTGTTTGTCTCCCGCCTACGCAAAGACCCTTCGGTGGAGCATGGTCTGAATTTCTGGGTGGTGGCCGATAACATGCGCAAAGGCGCGGCCTTAAACGCCGTCCAAATCGCCGAAACCCTCATCAAAGACCACGGCCTATCACCCAAATAGGCTGTCCTGCTTGATCAAAGCTTCTCCATCCATTTGGGGTCCACTTTGACATGCAAAAACAGGTGCACTTTTTGACCCAACGCCTGCGCAATATGCTGCCGTGCTG
Organism: Rickettsiales bacterium; assembly: GCA_028282625.1. Lineage (GTDB taxonomy): Bacteria > Pseudomonadota > Alphaproteobacteria > Rickettsiales > UBA8987 > JANQHP01. The sequence goes on from JANQHP010000031.1 coordinate 3,346, forward strand.
CGGTGCCAATCTCCTTAATACGCGCGCCATTCTTACCGAGCAGCATCGCCTTCTGTGAGGCCGTTTCCACATAAATACACTGGTGGATATGTACACCTTGTCGGCCTCTTTCTTCCCATGTCTCACACTCCACCTTCAGCCGATAAGGCAATTCCTGCTGCAAACGAAACAGCAGCGTCTCTCGTGTGATCTCTGCGGCCAATTCGCGCATAGGAATATCGCTCACATCCTCCGGATCGTAAGCATAAGGCCCTTCCGGCGCCAATGAGGCCAAATAATCCAACAGATCTTCCACACCATCGCCTTTAAGTGCACTAATCATAAAACTACGCGTAAAATCGTAAAGCGCATACAAGGATTGACCAAGCTGCAACAAAGGAGCCTTTGCCATGGCATCCACCTTGTTCAACACCAATACTACCGGCACGGCTTCACTATCCGCACGCGCCTTCAGCCGGGCAAGGGCACGCTCCATCGCCGGGTCTGCGCCCTGCTTATGCCAGCGCGGTGCATCCACCATCACCACCACTGCCGTGGCCTGTTCCAACGCTTCCCAGGCCTGCTGCACCATCTGCAGCTCCAACTTGCTTTTGGCTTTAAACAAGCCCGGCGTATCCCAAAACACCAGTTGCGCTTCGTCCTTCATCACCACACCCGCCGTACGCATACGCGTGGTTTGCACCTTGGGTGTGACAATCGCCACTTTCTGCCCCACCAACCGGTTGACCAGGGTCGATTTCCCGGCATTCGTCGCACCCATCAGCGGAAAGAATCCCACCCGACTTTGACCACAATCTCCTACAGCGCCCTCCTCTTGCATTTAAGCAATTTCCAATGCCTGTGGAAATGCCACCACGAAACAGGCACCCTGCTTATCCGGCTGTGGCTCCACCCAGATTTTGCCACGGTGCGCCTCCATAATCTCCTTACAGATCGCAAGCCCAAGCCCTGTTCCTTCCTGATTCCCGCTTGTTTGAGGCGCTTGCATAAATTGCTCAAACACCTGCTCCAGCTGATCGTCTGCCACCCCCTCGCCTTCATCCGTTACACTCAGCGCAATCGATGGTCGCGTCAAGTGCGAGGCACCTTCTGCCGTCAACACACAGGTATAAATCCGCAATGTAATAGTGCCGCCCTCAGGCGAAAATTTGATCGCATTGGAGAGCAGATTATTGATCACCTGTAAGGCACTCTCCTTGTCGCACATCACCATGCTGTGCTCGGTGGTTTCATCCACCAGTTTGGTCTTCAAACGCTTCTCTTCAAACAAAGGGTAAAGCTCATCCAATTCGGATTGGACCAACGGCAGCAACGAATACGCCGAAAAAGAAAATTGATGCTTGCCCGCCTCCAGCTTGGAAAGGTCCAGCAAATTGTTCAACAAAGCAAGCAAGCGAAGGCCGCTTTCATGAATGCGCGCAAAATATTTCTTCAGCTCCTTCTCTGCCACATGGCCCGTCTCTTCCACACCAAAATCGGCATAGCTTAAAATAGCATGCATGGGCGTACGCAATTCGTGGCTCATATTCGCTAAAAAATCGCTTTTGGCCTTGTTGGCCTTTTCGGCAGAACGCTTGGCCGCACGGAGCGCCTCAGTACGCTCTTCCACCCGCGCCTCCAGATTCGTATTCGCCTCCCGCACCTGTGACTCACGGTCATGAATTTGCTGCAACATATGGTTAAAACTCTCCACCAGCACCCCAAGCTCATCTTCGGATGTCTTATGCGCACGCACGGCATAATTATGATGCTCCGATACCGCCTTTGCCACTTCCACCAGCCCCTTTACCGGCGTACTAATCGTTTTACGCAAGCGGGAAGAAAGCCGATACGCCACCAGCAAACCAAGCAACATCGCACAAAAGGCATATAAAATAGAAAGCGCAATATTGGCATAAAAACCATATAGGGTCGAAAGGATATAAATAGACCCAAGCACTTCACCATGAAACAAGATCGGCTGGTAAATATAGATATGCAGCCAGTCGCGCATATAAAGCCCAGGCTGATCCACCACCGGGCAGTCCAGCAGGTCACCCGCTTGGGCAAACACCTCCCCACTTGCATCATACATGCACGCATGCTGCACAAAATCATGCAAAAACAGCGCTTCCAGATTTTCCTGTGCCACCTGCCCATCTTCATAAAGCAATGCAGCCGTACTCTGGCTGCCAATCACACGCGAAAGAAGCGCTAATTCGCGCTGCAAATCATCTTGAAATTTATAGACCCCCACCAACGCAAAAAGAAAAAGCATCACGCCAAGCGCGGTGGCCGTGGTCAGCATGGTAATGCGCAAAATTTTGCGGGAAAGCGAAAGCCGACGAAATGGAACAATGCCAAGCCGATACATTATAATGCGTTGCCTTTTATCTTTCTTGGTGCTTGCGTTTTAGGTCTAAAAAGTAAATGCTAGGCACAGTGATCGTCACACCCAAACTATCAACATCGAGCCATGCATGATACCAATAATGTGAGAATGCCCGAAACAAAGCAAGCCTGATTCGTTTCACCTGCCCAGATACCAAGGAATAATGCCCCTTCCTCCCCACTCATACCATATGCGCGCCACCGCATGGATCGGCATTGTGGCTTTATGGTTCCTCAGCATCACACTGACCCTCTTCATCATGCTCCAGTTTCAAGAGCCGTTAAGGGCAGAAGAAGAGCGAAACAAAGAATTTCAAATCAAGTCAGCGTTTATCTATCGCTTCATGCTGTTTACCACCTGGCCCAAAGAAATATGGCAGGATACAAAACAGGAGCTGCAAGTCTGCGTGGCCTCTTCTCCTGTTTTTCTTAAAACCATCAAGGCGATGGAAACAAAAAAAGTTAAGGAACATACGATTGCGATTAAACCCATTACCATGCGTAGCGATATCCGCTCCTGCCACGTGCTTTTTATTAACGAAGCATACGAAAAACGCACCATCAGGTTACTGGACCAAGCACGTTACCTTCCTATCTTGACCATCACCGATTCTGCAAAAGGCTTTGACCTGCCAGGCATTGTAATCGCCTTAACTAACAAAAACAATCGGTTACGCTTTTATATTGATGCCACGCAAGCAAAATCTCGCCGCATGACCATTAGCTCTAAATTGCTAGAGCTTGCTGACCGTGTTATTTTTTAGGATATAGGTCAATTATGCACATTCTTGCTGTGGACGATGATACGCTCAATCTAGATATCATAGAGCACACACTGACCAAAGAGGGGCACACCATCTATTCTGTGATCAACGCAGAACAAGCGCTGGATTTTCTTAAAGATACATCCAGCCAATGCGACATCATCCTGCTGGACCGCATGTTGCCGGATATGGATGGCATGGACCTGATTCACTGGATCAAAAAACAATCAGGCCTGCGCCACATTCCCGTGATTTTTCAAAGTGCCGCATCACGCAAAAAAGATATCCGTGAAGGTATGAAAGCAGGCGCCTATTATTACCTGCCCAAGCCTTATAGCCGCCAGGCCCTGCTGCAAATTATCGACATGGCCGCCCACGATGTCCACCGCATGCGTGCCCGCGTCGCCTCATTGCCACCAGGGCGCGACAAAGATATGGCCATGCCACATTCGGTGCATATGCAAATCCATAGCATGGAAGATATTCAGGAAGCGGCCAACTATTTTGCGCATCTTTTTCCTGACCCAGAGCGGGTTATCTTTGGTATCACAGAACTGCTGGTCAATGCCATTGAACACGGCAATCTTGGGGTGGGGTATGAGCAAAAAGGCAACTGGATCAGCGATGGGGCCTATACCCAAAATATCAAAGAACTGGAAACCGAAATGCACCCCGCGCAAAAAAAGGTGGATATTACCTTCCTCAAACAAGCCGAAACCTATATTCTTACGGTCGCCGATGAAGGCAGCGGTTTTGATTGGCGTCATTACATGGAAATTGACCCGACCCGTGCGATTGACAACCACGGCAGAGGCATTGCCATTAGCACCATGCACTGCTTTGATTCCATGAGCTACAACGAAAAAGGCAACAAAGTCATCTGTAAAATACACATGCCCATACCACAAACCCCACCTTCATCTAACGGATAGCTTTTTTCATCACAACACATAACAAGGAGAACATGATGGCAGAATTTGGTGGTATATCCGGAGAGCATCTTCGGCAATTTATTCTAAGACTGGAACGCCTGGAACAAGAAAAGTCGGACCTTCAGGCGGATATACGTGAGGTCTATAACGAGGCCAAGGCACAAGGTTTTGACGCGAAAATCATGCGCCAATTGATCCGCCTGCGCAAAATGGATACCAGTGATCGCCTAGAACAAGAAGAAGTGCTGGATCTCTACAAACATGCGCTTGGCATGTTAGACGAGCATAGCGCCGAAGAAGCCGCATAAATCCACGCCATGGCATTTACCCTCCGCCCAGACCAGCAACACATGGCCTCGCTGATCACGCCAGGTAGCCGTGTGATGGATATTGGGTGTGGCGAGGGGCAATTGCTGGGCTTTTTAACGGAAGAAAAACGCATCATCGGCCATGGTATTGAGCTGGAACCAAGCCGTGTGAGCCAGGCTGTCCAAAAGGGGCTGGCGGTGATCCAGGGCGATGCTGACCATGACCTGATCCACTACCCTTCTTACAACTTGGATGAAAATAAAGGATTTGATGTCAGTATCTTAAGCCTTACCTTGCAAGTGATGCAGCAACCGCGTAGCGTGTTGGAGTCCGCGTTGCGCATCGCACGTCACACCATCGTCACCATTCCAAATTTTGGGCATATCCATAACCGACTCTACCTCATGCTAAGAGGCAAAATGCCTGTCACACGCCAGCTTTCTTATGCCTGGTATGAAACCCCCAATATCCATTTCTGCACCATCAAAGATTTTATTTCACTCACGCAAGAAATTGGCTGCACCATCCAGGCATCCTATTGGCTCAACCGCACCGGCCGTCTGCGTCGCTTTCATCCCAACCGCCATTTGCAAGCCAATCTCCTTGCTGAAAAAGGCATCTTTGTTCTCTCGAACGAAGCACAAACCTAGATTACTTTGTGTGTTGCTCCAACACACGATAATAAGCCTGAACGGCCATCGCAGGTCCCTGCGCATCGTCCCACACGCCTGTTACCACCGCCACAAAATCAGCACCGGCCTCCACCAGCGGCGCGGCATTGTCCGGTGTGATGCCACCAATCGCCACCGTAGGCATCGTGGTCTGCTCCACCCAATCACGCAAAAAATCTGGCGTTGGGCGGCCTTTTGGTTTTTTGGTCTGCGTCGGATAAAAGGCACCAAACGCCACATAGTCCGCCCCCTGCTCGGCGGCCTCCATCGCCCGATGCGTGGAACCATAACAGCTCGCTCCCACAACCCGATCTTCCCCCACGATTGCGCGCGCTTGCTTCACCGAAACATCCTCTTCACCCACATGCACGCCGTGTGCGCCGGTTTGCACCGCAAGCTCTGGGCTATCATTGATAATCAGCTGCGTACCAACCTGCTCACATATCGGCAACAGCATTTCAGCGGCGTGGAGCAACGTTTCACGCGGCGCAGTTTTTTCTCCTTCTTTAAGGCGCAGCTGCAGCACCGGCACCGGCCCAGCGTCCAAAGCCGCACGCAATTGATCAGGAAAAACCGCCAAATCGAGTTGCGGTGGCGTGATGAGGTAAAGGTGGCAGCCAGACATCGCCTTAAGCGCTTAAATAGTCTGTTAAAAAGCGCAGCATCTCTTCTTCTGGTACCGCGTGATCCATCATGGCACTCCCAATCCCGCGCAGTAAAATAAACACCAGCTTGCCCTCGCGCACTTTCTTGTCCTGCCGCATGTGATCCAGCAAACGTGCTGCGTCAAATGTACCTATCTCTGCTGGATGCACTGGCAACCCAATCGCTTGCAAATGCGCTTTTAGCGTGGCTTCCACCGCCTTGTCACACAAGCCGCGCTTGGCAGAAAACGCTGCCGCCATCACCATCCCGATCGCGACCGCTTCACCGTGCAACACACGCCCGTCATAGCCCATCTCTGCCTCAATCGCGTGGCCAAACGTATGCCCCAAATTCAGCAGAGCGCGGACGCCGCCCTCACGCTCGTCTTCTGCCACAATTCTGGCCTTCTCCTCGCAGGAGACCCGGATGCACTCTGCAAGCCAGGCCATATCCTCAGCACTGCCCTGCTGCTGTATCAGCCGCAACGTCGCCTCTTCTTGCTCCACCAATTGCGCAAAAAAATCGGCCCGACCAAGCAAGCCATATTTTACAATCTCGGCATAACCGGCCTGCCACTCGCGTGTTGGAAGGGTCGCAAGCAAATCGATATCCGCCACCACGGCCTGCGGTTGATAAAAACTCCCCACCAAATTTTTGCCCTGCGGCATATTAATACCTGTCTTGCCGCCCACACTGCTGTCCACCATCGCCAGAATCGTGGTCGGTACCTGTATAAACGGCACCCCGCGCAGTAAAATACTCGCGGCAAAACCAGTCATATCCCCCACCACGCCGCCGCCAAGCGCCATCAGCGTGGTGCCCCGCTCCGGGCGATGTGTAAGCAATTGGTCCATCAGCCAAGCAAGCTGCGTAAACGATTTCGTGCTCTCCCCAGCGGGCAACGTTACCACCGCGGCTCCAATGCCCTGCTGCTGCAGCGCGTGCTCCAGTTGCTTCGCGTAGCCTGCTTCTGCCACCGCCGCGTCCGTCACAATGATCACCTGCAACGCGTTAAGATGCGGAATCACATAACGCTCCACCTGCAAAAGCAGGCGTGACCCAATATAAATCGGGTAGCTGCGCTCACCCAAATGCACGTTCACCTCATGCATGTAGCACCTCTTTTTCCTTTAACAACGCCACAATACTATCCACAATTCTTGCATGCGGACCCTCATGGCTAAACACATGCAGGTCCGACTTCGCATAAATAGGCGTACGCACGGCAAGCAATGCCTCCAGCGTTTCTTCCGGGTCACCTTGCGCAAGCAGGGGGCGCGTCGGGTTGCCGGAAACCCGTGCAAGTAGCACCTCTTTATCGGCCTCCAGCCACAAGGTCATGGCTTGATGGGCTGCGCGCGCTTGGTCCACCGCCTGCTGGGTTGGTGCATACGTCAAGGCGCCACCACCGGTTGCCATAATATGCGGAGGGGCTTTGAGCGCCTGTTCCAGCGCCTTATGCTCTTCATGACGAAAGGCCTCTTCGCCCACATTGGTAAAAATCCAACTCACACTCTTACCGATATGCTTTTCCACCTCTTCATCAATATCGGTAAAAGGCACGCGCAAATACCGCGCCAGGCGCTTCCCGATCGAGGTCTTGCCTGCCCCCATCATGCCGACCAATATAATGGTTTGTGTCAGTTGCATGCTTTTGTACCGATTGCCCTATACATTGCCCTATAAACTTATTGCATCTTTCCTGCAAATATGATCAGTATGACACAACAGTTTGGACACCTTATAACCCCAATCATAAAAAACTTCCATGCCTTTACTGCCCCACACCAACAAGCCTGCTCGCAAAATCAGAGCATCCTGGATCTTCTGGCCTGTGATGCTTGCACTCATCCTCATGATTGTGACCTTACATAACCGCACGCCTGAGCCCAAACCGGTGATCAAAATCCTGGAGCTTGAAGCTAAGCCCTAGCTATTTCTAATGGCAAAAACCTCTGCCGATTTTCCCTCTGCCCTCCAGAAAAACTTGGCTGGATTTGAGTCCATGCTGCGCGCCGAAAAGGGTGCGGCAGAAAAAACCGTGCAAGCCTATATGTCCGACCTTTACAAAGCCGCATGCTTCTGTACCGCCACACCGCATCAAACGCCGCTGCACCAGGCCTCCACATCGCTGCTGCAACGCTATTTGATGCAGCAACGCAGCGATGGGCGCAAAGCCTCCACCCTAGCGCGTCAACAATCCGCACTGAAGCAATTCTTCGTCTTCCTGCTTAGTGAAAAGCAGCGGAAGGATAACCCGATGCTTCCCATCAGCGCACCCAAAAAAGCCACCATCCTGCCTAAAGTGTTGACGGTGGATCAAACCGAATCGCTCCTCAAAGCCGCCCATAGCAAGCAAGACGCCAAAGGCCTGCGCCTGGCTGCCATGGTTGAAATTCTCTATGCATCCGGATTGCGTGTTTCCGAGCTCATTGCCTTAAAAAAAAGCAGCCTCCAGCAGGTGCAGATGGAGCCTGGCACACCGCCCATGCAGGTGCTCAAAGTCCATGGCAAAGGCAACAAGGAACGCATCGTGCCGCTACACGCCCATGCCACAAACACCTTGGCACGCTACCTTGAAATACGCGACCAGTTCACCCCCACCCATCTTGAAAACGACTATCTTTTCCCCACGCCAAACAACGCCAAGAAATCCCACATCACCCGTCAGCGCGTGGGCCAATTGCTCCGTGCACTCGCATGTGAGGCCGGCATCACCCAGAATGTTTCGCCGCACATGCTCCGCCACTGTTTTGCCACCCATTTGCTGCATAAGGGCATGGAGCTGCGCTTCGTGCAAACCCTGCTCGGTCACGCCGATATCAGCACCACTCAGATTTATACCCATATCCACACGCCCGAACTTGAACAGGCGATCGCGCATGCCCATCCGCTGAGTCAACAATCCAAAAAGGAGCGACCATGACACCACAAGGCCCACTGCAACTTCCTGCCTCCGGCCAACCGCCCAAACAAGCCATCCTCCTGCTCCACGGGCTCGGCGCCAATGGGCAGGACCTCATCTCGCTGGCAGAGATGCTGGCCCCCATATTGCCCGACGCGCTGTTTTATGCCCCCGATGCGCCTTTCCCTTGCGACATGGCCCCGCAAGGCTACCAATGGTTTAGCCTCCAAAATCTGGAACCGGCCACCTTGCATGAAGGCGCCGAGGCCGCCGCCCCAGCCGTGCTGGAGGCGCTGGACTATCTTCAAGAACAACACCATGTACCGCTTTCACACATCGCGCTGTTTGGCTTTTCGCAAGGCACCATGATGTCGCTCCATGTCGCGTTGCGCCATCTAAGCTCTCCTTGCGCCGGCGTGCTTGGCTATAGCGGTGCCTTGCTTGCGCACGCGCCATTGCCCACGCTGGATAACGCACCACCTATCTGCCTTATTCATGGGGAAGAAGACCCGGTTGTACCCTTCGCCGCCATGGAGCAGGCACGCGCCACGCTGCAAGCCACGGGCATCAACGCCAGCACCCACGCCATCCCGCACCTGGGGCACGGCATCGACCCACGCGGCATCGACATCGGCACCAGGTTTTTACGGGATATTTTAGAAAGCTAGGATACTAGATGATGGATGCTGGATGAGAACACCCACGCACCGCCTTCACTCCGTAGCTTTAGCGTAGGGGGGTGAGGGCGTGTAACAAAGAACGTCATCCCGTGGTTTAACCACGGGATCCAGTATGATACGCTCGAGCCTTTCGCCCCTGGATCCCGCGGTCGGAGCCGCGGGATGACGAGAAAGACTCCCACCATCATCTATCATCCATCATCCGCCCACCAACCCCCAATTACCAGTCACCACTCACCAACCCGCACCCGTCACCTACACGCACAGGCTGTTGACCTGCAACGTAAAATACGCTCTAATAGCGCCTAGAGTTCATAGAACTTCGGGGCGTCAAAACCTCATGCACAGCGACTGTGACAGCAGTCGTCACTAAACTGTCATCTCGGCATAAAAGTCGGGGTGGCGGCGTCATATAATAGGCTTTGCGGTTAAAAGCGCTGCGGCCATCTGTGCATGGTTTTTGAACACCCCGGCACCCGTGCCTTGTTGCGGGTGTCGTTTTGTTTGATGCCAGAAGGAACCACCATGCCACCTTGTTCCCCTCCAATAGAAGAAACGCTGGAGCTCATGCGCGAAGCCATGGACGTTGCGTTTTCTTATCTGGAGGACCCGCATTATGTACCCACAGAAGAAGAGCTCGCGCAATTCCGTTACGTAGAACGTAGCCTGATGCAGCACCACGCGGCGGCTGAGGCGCTTTATCGAAGGCTCAAGGCGCGATGTTAGGTGTGTTCCACACCCCGTCATACCGCGGTTCAACCACGGTATCTAGCGCTAAAAACACTGTCATTCCTTAAGAGCGAAGCGAGTCGGGAATCCAGTCCCTTTTTGCTGCTAGATTCCCGCCTTAAGCGGGAATGACAACATTTGGTCTGGATACTGCGGTCTAAGTCGAGGGATGACCGGACACGGAACACGGAGCACGGAGCACACCAACCCCCAATTACCAGTTACCCATGCCCGCCGCCCCTAAGCCGCCTTGCGGTTGGCCACAATCCGTGCCTCAATCTCCTCGCGGAAATGGCGAATCAGCCCCTGGATCGGCCAGGCGGCGGCATCGCCTAGCGCACAGATCGTGTGGCCTTCCACCTGCTTGGTCACATCCAGCAGATTGTCGATCTCCTGCTCATGCGCCTCGCCGCGCACCAGCCGGCCCATCACGCGCCACATCCAGCCCGTGCCCTCACGACACGGCGTGCATTGCCCGCAGCTCTCATGCATATAAAAATGGCTGAGGCGCTCGATTGCCGCAATCACATCCGTGCTCTTATCCATCACAACCACGCCGGCCGTGCCCAAGCCCGATTGCACCTCTTTCAAACTATCAAAATCCATATGCACCGTATCGCAGATGGATTTAGGCAGCAGCGGCACCGAGCTTCCGCCTGGAATCACCGCGAGCAGATTGTCCCATCCGCCGCACACGCCGCCCGCATGCTTTTCAATCAACTCCCGCAGCGGGATACCCATCTCTTCTTCCACGTTGCAGGGCTTGTTCACATGCCCGCTGATGCAAAAGACCTTGGTGCCGCTATTGCCTGGGCGCCCAAGCCCGGCGAACCAACCCGCACCGCGCCGCAGAATGGTGGGCACCACCGCAATCGTTTCCACATTATTGACGGTCGTCGGGCAACCATAAAGCCCGGCACCCGCCGGGAAAGGAGGTTTTAAGCGCGGCTGGCCCTTCTTGCCTTCCAGGCTTTCGAGCAAGGCAGTTTCCTCGCCACAAATATAAGCGCCGGCACCGCGATGCAGGTACAAATCAAAATCCCAGCCACTTTTCGCGGCATTCTTGCCAAGCAAGCCGGCTGCGTAGGCTTCATCGATGGCCTTTTGGGTTGCCGAAGCTTCGTTGTAAAACTCCCCGCGGATGTAGATATAGCCCGCATTGGCTCCCATCGCCACGCCGGCCAGCAGTGCGCCTTCAATCAGCTTATGCGGCTCATGACGCAAGATATCGCGGTCCTTGCACGTCCCAGGCTCCGACTCATCCGCGTTGATCACCAAATAGTGCGGCTTTGGCTTGCCGGCGGCATCTTTCACCGGCACTTTGGGCATAAAGCTCCATTTCAGCCCCGTGGGGAAACCTGCACCGCCACGCCCGCGCAAGCCCGATTCCTTGACCTGCTCAATCAGCCACTCGCGACCTTTTTTGACCAATTTTGCCGTGCCGTCCCAATCGCCACGCTTCTTTGCCGCCTTCAGATCCGCGGATTCTGCGCCGTAAAGATTGGTAAAAATACGATCTTTGGGATCTAGCATCGCTTTTTGTCACCTCGTGTTAGGAGCACACCTGCGCACACTATAGAGCACGCAACGCCTGCCTGCCACAAAAATTCTTCCTTAGGGTTCCAAGGCACCAAGCGTATCTTTTATTTTCTGCAACTCCTCAATACACCGACGGATATGCTTCGCCTGTATCTCCGCCGAAGGGTTGGCAGCAGAAGCTTGGTACCCAGATGCCGCCGCACCCTGACTCCCACTACTTCCATCCGCCGCTTCCGGTTGAAACAAGGTGTGCTGCATGGCTTCCGCACCCTTTTTCTGCGCCTTTAAAAACTTCTGCGCCCCCTTGATCGTATAGCCTTTTTCATAAAGCAACGCGCGGATATGCATAATCGTCTCAATATCATCCGGACGGTAGTAACGGTGCCCGCCACGTCGTTTATGCGGTTTAATTTGTGTAAACTTACTTTCCCAAAAACGTAGCACGTGCGAAGGCACACCTACCAAAGCCGCCACCTCTCCAATGGTACGAAATGCGTCATCTGTCTTTTTTTGTAATGCCATGACCAAAGCAACCTCACCACCACCGTTGAATATGAAAAGGCACGGCAGCGACCATTTCTGCCAATCAATTAGCTGTTGACCTCAGTTAGCAGCTTTTCTGAGGCACGAAAAGTGGCCACTTTACGCGCCGTAATGGGCACTTCTTTTTTCGTACGAGGATTGCGACCCACGCGCTCATTCTTTTCACGAATACGAAACGTACCAAAAAGAGAGATTTTTAGTTCACCATCTTCCAACAGCCCGTCAATCATCTCTTCCACCGTGGCATCCACCAAGTCAGAACATTCAGCATGGGAAAGGCCCAGCACTTCGTAAAATGCATCCGCCAACACAGCACGGGTCAAGGTTTGAGTCATGTGAACTTCCTGTTTTGTAACGATGTATCACTTAAAATAGAAAACAGATTTGACACAATATCCTGTTAGAAAAAACCTGTCAATCCTTTCATTTTTAAGCCCTTAACCGACTTAAAACATCCAGCAGATCCTGCTTCCGCACTTGCATCTTAACCACCACTGTCTTATATAAAATGGGATGGGGACGCATACGGCACATTAGACATTCCGCTCATATACCATTCATACACCACATACTCTAAAATCAATCCATATCCCATGTCCCAAACACACGCCTCTGTTATCATTTTAGGCTCCGGCCCTGCAGGTGCCACAGCCGCCATCTATACCGCTCGCGCCAATCTCAAACCCATGCTCTTGCACGGCATGCAACCCGGTGGGCAGATGACGATTACCACCGACGTGGAAAACTATCCCGGCTTTGCCGAAGTGATCCAAGGCCCTTGGCTGATGCAACAAATGGAAGAACAGGCACAAAACGTGGGCACCACGTTAACGCATGACCACATCGCATCGGTCGACCTCTCCAAGCGACCGTTCACCTTAACCGGCCAATCTGGCGCGACCTACACAACCGATAGCTTGATCATTGCCACCGGCGCACAAGCCAAATGGCTAGGCCTTGAAAGCGAGCAAGCGTTTCAAGGCTATGGCGTCTCAGGTTGTGCCACATGCGATGGCTTTTTCTTTCGTGACAAGGAAGTAGCGGTGATCGGCGGCGGCAACACCGCCGTGGAAGAAGCTTTGTTCCTGACCAACCACGCCTCCAAGGTGCACCTGATCCATCGGCGTGATACACTACGCGCAGAAAAAATTCTTCAGGATCGGCTGTTCAGCCATCCTAAAATCAATATTTTGTGGAACCACACACTCGAAGAAGTGTTGGGAGAAGAAGACCCCAAAGCGGTCACCGGCGCAAGAATCAAACACACCGAAACCGGCGAAGAAACCACCCTGGCTGTGGAAGGCATTTTTGTCGCCATCGGGCACAAACCCACCACCGAACTTTTTGCCAACCAACTTGAAATGGATAGCGAAGGCTACATCATCACCAAGCCGGACTCCACTCAAACATCGGTAGAAGGTGTCTTTGCCGCTGGGGATGTACAGGATAAAATCTACCGTCAGGCGGTCACCGCAGCAGGCACAGGCTGCATGGCAGCGCTGGAGGCCACACGCTTCTTAGAAACGCACGAAGCGCATTAAAAATCACGGTACAATGCGCGGCGATTTTGGTTTTACACCAAAACGTGCCTTACTCTTCGGCATGGGGCGTTCGGCCCTGTGAACATTTGTTAGGAGAGTCTTCTTCTATAGTCTTTTGATCTTCCAGACAGGCGATCACCTGCGCAATATATGCCAGCGCTGATTCGGAAGGGTTTTCCAAACCATTTTCTTGCCACAGCACGGTGCCGCACTCTGTTGGATCCACCGGCATCTGGCTGTGATAACGCTCCTCCATTAAAAGCGCCTGATCCACTGTATTGTACACATAAACGATGACTGATTCACCCAGGGTATCCATACCACGCAGCAACCACAGGCCTTTTTCTTCCGTGATATGTACAGGTTCCACCCCAAGTAATATGATCATAGACACACCCTCCATCGCTCTAAAAAGCCAGGCATGTCTACCGCGGGAATCATACGTCTTAATCTCTGCTAGATTACAATAAAATACATCCTACCCTAAGTTGATTAATATAGCGTTAATCGCAGGTGTTTTATTCCATCGCGTCTCCAAAAAGCTACATTAATCTGATTTTTGACGTATGTGCCACACCGCAAGGGTCCGCTGAATCACCTCCTTTGCATTCCATGTAATATGGCCAGCATCTTCTAACACCTCATGAAAAATCTGCAGCCCCACCTCCTGGCTTGCCGCGGCCAACACATCGCTATGCCTTGGGTCGGTCGTGGTGTCCTGTGCAGGCGTCAACAACATCACCCAGCTCTCCTTTGCCAGGCGCTTCAAGCGTCCTACATTATCAAAACGATGGCGCAATTTCGCCTCCACATGATGCTGCAGCATCGAGCCGTGCAAATCCTGTACCTTTTCCTGCACACTGGCAAAAGGAGCAATCTTCACCAACATAATCGATGCCATCCCACGTGCATTGGCTTGCTCGGCTGCCATCCCGGCAATAGCAGCGCCTAAGGATTCACCCAGAAAAATCAACTGCTCTGTTTCAAGGCCATACCCTTCCACATAATCCAACACCGCGGCCACATCCAGCAAAAAACCCGCTTCAGAAGGTTTCCCGCTACTATTGCCATAGCCACGCATACCAACCGCTACAAAACCGCCGCCTTGGGCCTGCACCTCCTCGAGCAAGCGCACACGATAGGCCGGATCAAACTCCTCACCCGGTGCCGGCGGCCCTACATGGCCCCAATGCCCGGTATTCCCGTGAAACATCACAAAAAACGGTGCATCCGGCGTAGGAGGAGGCAAGGCCCACGCCAGCAACACCTCACCATCTTCGGTATGTATGTCTGTTTCCTGCACCCCTTCCAACCCATATTCTTCGGGCGCGTGAAGTGGCAACAGACCACGCACATGCGGACGAAAAATCAGCCGCTCCTGGCGCCAGGCAAGGTACCATAGCAACATACGTGCATAGATTTTTCGCCACAGCTTTAAAAAAAATATCCGAACCATTCCTTCATTCTACGACCTGCCTTGTGCACCCGCAACGCGATTGTTGTTTAGACACTGTTGTTCCATAGGAGAATGTTTTGCCATGTGTTTGATTTTGCCTAAGAACAAGAAGATTTTCGACAGAGATGTGGGTGCATCTTTGGAGAACATGTTCGCCGTTATTAGGCAAAATCAACCCTGGCCCTTCGGGTTGCGACTAACATCGCTATCCACTGCGTCCTTATGCTTGTGGAATAACGATGTTAGTCCGCAACAAAATAATTTCCTATGGAACAATAGTGTCTAGGAAGGCAAAACGATCTTGCAGCACCCATCAAAACACATTATGCATGCAGCCTGCTATCGGGTGATGCGACTGCTTAGGAGAAAAGGGTGAACCATACATTACAATCCATAGGAAAACATCTTGCATGCGCGGCCATCGGCTGCTTTTTGCTTGCCGCCTGCGCGCAACAGGAAAAATTGCTGCAAGAACCAGGATCACAGGAATTGCTGGAAAAATGGCGTATCCATTTACCACAAAACCAACCGCTGCCCACACCGCTTCATCGCTACTATACCGTCACATGGAGCGGGTTGCATGTCGGCGACCTCCATGTTTCTATCACCCCTTCTAAAGAAGAGGAAGCAGACTATCACGCCAAAGCAAGCCTGCGTGCACGCGGCCTGGCGCACATGGTCAGCGGCTATGGCGTGGATATGCACACCACCGTAATCCAGCAAGATGCCCAAAGCCTGCCCTATGCCGGCTACCAGCCCAAAATATTTCGCACCTCCGGTGTGTTGCGCGCCAAACGTCGCGATATCCATGTCACCTACGATGAAGCGGGTCATCGCACGCACTACACCAACCAACCCAAAGAAAATCCTGCCAAACGGCCACCCATTACCGACGCACAGGCCAAAGATACGCTGGACCCCATCACCTTGGGTCTGGTGGCACGCAAACAAATATACCAGGCGGTTTTAGAAAAAAGATCACGCTTCACCCTGCCGCTTTTTGACGGAAGGCGTCTTTCCAATATCACGTTCACTATCAAGGGAATCACACAATCCAAGCTGCTGCACGTTGCCATCAAGCGAGATGTCGTAGCGGGCTACACCCAAAATGAGCTGAAAAAAATTGAAAAAGGCCCCACCACCATTCACCTCTACCTTTCCACGCAAGACTGGCTCCCGGTCAAAGCCAGAGGTAAATCACCGCTTGGCAATGCCTGGCTTCAATTGGAAAAGGATTGCTCCAACGCACCGCAACAGTGCCCGGATATTATCACGGTAAAAGGGCTTGCACCAAGCTAGACTTTGTTAAAAATGTCTAGCTGCTGGCAAACATCACCACCAACAGCACAATACACACCGCCTGCGCCACCACACGGGCAGTCATCAGGCGATTGCCATATTTCTCTGCAAGCCGCGGGCTAGATGCCATCAGCACCACGCCCACCACCAGCACGGCAAGCACCAAAAGCATCGCAATGAGAATAACCATCGGCATAATGCATGAATAGTAAGCATAAACGTCGCCAGATACCACCCCTCTTTTTCTTTAGGCACCAACAATGTCTACTCAAGTCACCTCTTTACCCAAACAAGCCTTCTATGCTACATAATCCCACTATCATACACCCCATAAGGTAAGAAAAAGTACATGGCAACCACCCGCGCAGACGGCATCACCCTTCACACGGAGCCCGAAGAATATGATGGCATGCGCCGTGCCGGGCAGCTTGCCGCTTCGGTGCTGGATGCGTTGGTGGAAAAAGTCCAGCCCGGCGTGACCACCCAGGCCTTAAACGATTTTTGCCATGCGCGTATTACCGCTGCCGGTGCCATTCCTGCCCCACTCAACTATAAAGGCTTCCCCAAATCCATCTGCACCTCGGTCAATCATGTGGTCTGCCACGGTATCCCGGGAGAAAAACCACTGCAAAATGGCGACATTGTCAATATCGACGTCACCGTCATTGTGGATGGCTGGCATGGTGATACCAGCCGCATGTTCTTTGTCGGCAACAAAGTACCCATACGCGCCAAGAAGCTTGTGCAGGCAACCTATGAATGCATGATGCGTGGTATAGAGCAGGTGCGGCCAGGGGCGCAGCTTGGGGATATTGGTCACGCGATTCAAACCTATGCCGAAAGCCATCGCTATAGCGTGGTGCGCGACTATTGCGGGCACGGGCTTGGCAAGGTCTTCCACACCGCGCCCAACGTGCTGCATTATGGCAAACCGGGTACCGGCGCCGTGCTGGAAGAAGGCATGTTTTTTACCATCGAACCGATGCTCAATCTGGGCAAGCCAGAAACCAAGCTGAACACCCATGATGGCTGGACCGTGACCACAAAAGACCGCTCGCTTTCCGCACAATTTGAGCACTCACTAACCGTCACCAAAGACGGCTACGAGCTCTTCACCGCCTCACCGGCGGGGCTAGACTGCCCTCCCTACGACTAATCCTTGCTAGACACCGTTATCAAATACGCCTGATGCACAAAAAATATCATGTTTGCCTCTTGAACTGCGGCTTCCAGGGCCTATATAGCCATCTATCAAGAAGCCGGAATGTTCTGGCTTAAACGCAACAGTCAAAGCAAAATCGTTAAGGAGAACACACGATGAAAGTAAAACCGTTAGCAGATCGCATCCTGGTGCGTCGCGTCGCCGCAGAACAAAAAAAGGGCAGCATCATTATTCCTGATACAGCGCAAGAAAAGCCGCAGGAAGCAGAGGTGGTCTCTGTGGGCGATGGCGCGCGCGATGATGCTGGCAAGTTGGTGCCACTGACTGTCAAAAAAGGCGATCGTGTGCTTTTCGCCAAATGGGGCGGCACCGAAATCACGGTCAATGACGAAGAGCTGCTCATCATGAAAGAATCAGATGTCCTGGCCATCGTTGAAGGCTAACGCATCATCTTTTCAACACATTACCCAAACAATCAATTTATTAGAGGATAAGGAGACATATCCATGGCAACAGCAAAACAACTACAATTTGAAAGCGATGCACTGCAATCCCTGCTGGGCGGTGCCAAAGTGCTTGCCGATGCAGTCGGCGCCACACTTGGCCCACGCGGACGCAACGTCGTGCTGGAAAAATCTTTTGGCGCACCGCGCATCACCAAGGATGGTGTGACCGTCGCCAAAGACATCACAATTAAAGACAAATTCCAGAATCTCGGCGCGCAAATGATTCGCGAAGTCGCAAGCAAAACCAACGATCTGGCGGGTGATGGCACCACCACCTCTACCGTGCTTGCTTACGCGATCCTCAAAGAAGGCGTAAAGTCGGTGGCCGCTGGCATGAACCCGATGGACCTCAAGCGTGGCATTGACCAAGCCGTTGAAGCCGTGGTTGAAGAGATCAAAAGCAACGCCAAGCCGGTCAAAGGTGAAAAGGAAATCGCGCAGGTTGGCACCATCTCTGCCAACGGCGACGCCGAAATTGGCAACAAGCTTGCCGAAGCCATGAAGCGTGTAGGCAATGAAGGTGTCATCACGGTCGAAGAAGGCAAGAGCCTGGATTTCGAACTGGATGTCGTCGAAGGCATGCAGTTTGACCGTGGCTATCTCTCGCCTTATTTCGTGACTAACCCCGATAAAATGACAGCGGAGCTTGAAAATCCTTACATCCTGATTTTCGATAAGAAGCTCTCCAACCTCCAGCAATTGCTACCGATCCTGGAATCGGTGGTGCAAAGCGGCCGTCCGCTGCTGATCATCGCCGAAGATGTGGAAGGCGAAGCGCTGGCCACCCTCGTGGTCAACAAATTGCGCGGCGGGCTCAAAATCGCGGCAGTCAAAGCGCCTGGCTTTGGCGATCGTCGCAAAGCGATGCTGCAAGATATCGCGATCCTGACCGGTGGCCATGTGGTGAGCGAGGAAACCGGTGACAAGCTGGAGGATATCCAACTAGGTCAGCTTGGTTCTGCCAAAATTGTGCGCATCAGCAAGGATAACACCACCATCATCGATGGCGTCGGTGAAAAAGCCGCGATCGAAGCACGTGCGGGCCAAATCCGCCGCGAAGCCGAGGAAACCACCTCCGACTATGACCGTGAGAAGCTGCAAGAGCGTTTGGCGAAATTGGTCGGCGGGGTAGCCGTCATCAAAGTCGGCGGTGCCACCGAAGTGGAGGTGAAGGAGCGCCGCGACCGTGTGGACGATGCGCTTAATGCTACACGCGCTGCGGTGGAAGAAGGCATTGTCGCCGGTGGTGGCGCCACCTTGCTCTATGCAGGCAATGTGCTCGCCAAGCTCAAAGCGGCCAATGACGACCAGCAGGCTGGTATTAATATCATCAAGCGTGCGCTGGAAGCACCGATCCGCAAAATCGCGGAAAATGCCGGTGTGGATGGTGCGGTTGTCGTCGGCGATTTGCGTCGCGAAGGCAAGGCGAACCAGATTTATGACGCGCAGGCGCTGAAAACTGTGGATGCCTTTAAAACCGGGATTATCGACCCTGCGAAAGTGGTGCGCACCGCGCTGCAAGATGCGGCTTCCATCTCCGGCTTGTTAATCACCACCGATGTGTTGGTTGCCGATGAGCCTGAGGATGCAAGCGCACCAGCAGGCGGCGGCATGCCTGGTGGCGACATGGGCGGCATGGGTGGTATGGGCGGCATGGGTGGCTTTTAGCCCACCTCTGTTGCTTGGCCCGCATCAGAGGGCCATATATCAGAATAGTGCATCTTTGAGCGATCAAAGTCTCAAGGCGTCAGGGTTACCCCTGGCGCCTTTTTGGTGGGGTGAAGTGTGGCTTAAAAGTGAAAGAAGCCACCAACCCGGTCAAGGGTCAGCGGCTTCTTTGACAAAGGCCACCACGTTATCGCAACGTGTTGGCCTCAGGTTCACCGATCTCTGGGGAGGAACTTCTGTTCTCCCAGCCAGTCATGCCAGCGCTGGAGCAGGAGGGCGCCCTGCGGGCGTGTCTGCTCCCCTGGATAGGCGAGCAGGGCTCCTACTTTGTCGTAAAATGCGACGGGCACAGCATCTATTGGGGGCCAGTCTAGTAGGTATGTCATAAGTAGGAGCTGGTGCAAATCATCCAGACTTTCCTTTTTCCCATTCAAATAAATTTCTTTCTTCTTTTCTTCACAAAATAGTCCTGGAACTCGCACCAGAACACCGTAGGCCTTGTTTGAGGCCTCTGAGTGTTCTGCAATAAACGTGTCCACCTGTCCTAAGAAACGCCCCACTCGGATGAGGGTCATTTCTTTGAACAAACCTTGTACAACATAGTCCGCAAGCAGCCCACCCAACCAGTTTCTACTCGTCTCACTGGCCACTATATAAGAGCTTAGGATCTGTTTTACACGATTAGGCATCGAAAAAACAAGGTTGCCCCTTTTGGGTTCGAGGTTGGTAAGCATCAGACCCATGGTCTTGATAACCTTTAGGGCATTTTTTACTTCTTGAGGGTTCAGTTCTTTCACGCTCTTCATCCTTCACCTCCAGGTGACTTTATGACTTTTTTAGATCGGTTGATGTTAGTCGTGCAGTATCGCCACGCGACGCGAATGTGTGGTTCTCACTTTGTGCAAGAACCCAATAAGGCATGCTACAAGCCTAGCAAATAGCTTCTCTAAAGTCAAGAGTTATTAAGGGTATGTTAGTAATTAGAGTTGAGAGTTGAGAGTTTAGTTGCAAGTTTCAAGTAGATGCTCTGTCATCCCGCGACTTGATCGCGGGATCCAGCTCTACTAACACTGTCGTTCCCGCAACCTGTCCTCCGTAGCTTTAGCGTAGGGGGAAGGCAGAAATCTCCGTACTGACCTTTAAGTACACGTTTCCTCCTGTGGCCGGATTTTTTATGCGTGCGTAGCCATAATACCACGGGTTTACCCGGGGATATCTATTCTAAAGGCGGTGCGCTTAAAGCACCCGCCCGCAAAACAGGCTGGACTCTTGCCCCATACTATTATAGACAGCGTGAACAGGCCTCTTGTTGCTACATGGCCACCTTAGCAAGGGGCACCACAAAAAGGAATTGGGATGAACAAGCTTAGCGAATTGCGCGCCACATTTCTGGATTTTTTTGCGAAGGAAGCGCACGCCGTGTTGCCTTCGGCGCCGCTGATTCCGCAAAGCGACCCAACCCTCATGTTCACCAATGCGGGCATGGTGCCGTTTAAACATGTGTTTGCCGGCAAGCAGGTGCTCAAAAATGAAGCAGGGCACCCCATTGCACGGGCAGCCTCCTCGCAAAAATGCGTGCGGGCTGGCGGCAAGCATAACGATTTGGACAATGTAGGCTATACCGCACGCCACCACACGTTTTTTGAGATGCTCGGCAATTTTTCTTTCGGCGATTATTTCAAGGAAGAGGCCATTGCCTACGCGTGGGAATTTTTAACCAAGACGCTGAGTTTGCCGGAAGAAAAACTCTACGTCACCATCTATCACACCGACGATGAAGCCTTTGATTTGTGGAAAAAGATCAGTGGCTTGGGTGAAGAAAAGATTATCCGTATCCCCACGCAGGATAATTTCTGGGCGATGGGGGATACCGGTCCATGCGGGCCGTGTTCCGAGATTTTTTATGACCATGGTGCGCAGGTGCCAGGTGGCCTACCCGGCACACCCGAAGAAGATGGCGACCGCTTTACCGAGATCTGGAATTTGGTCTTTATGCAATATGACCAGCAGCCAAGCGAAGCAGGCGGCAAGCAGCTTGCCTTGCCCAAACCCTGCATCGATACCGGCATGGGCTTGGAGCGTATGGCAGCGGTGCTCGAAGGCGTGCATGACAATTACGAAACGGGCCTGTTTCGTGCGCTCATGGATGCCTCCAAGGGGCTTTCCAGCAATGCAGACCCCAGCATGAACGCCTCGCACCGCGTGATTGCGGATCATTTGCGGGCCTGCAGCTTTTTGCTGAGTGAGGGCGTGCGTCCTGCCAATGAGGGCCGTGGTTATGTGCTGCGTCGGATCATGCGGCGCGCCATGCGTCATGTCCATTTGCTGGGCGTGAAGGAACCGATGATGCACCGTCTGGTGCCAGCATTGGTCGAACAAATGGGCAGCGCCTATCCGGAGCTAAAAGAACAGGAAACAGCTATTGCCGGCAGCTTTGAGCAAGAAGAGCAGCGCTTCCGCACCACATTGGAGCGTGGGTTGCAGGTGCTTGAAGGAGCACTGGAAAAAGTAGCCGCAAACAAGCCACTGCCCGGCGATGTCGCCTTTACGCTATATGACACCTACGGCTTCCCACTCGATCTCACCCAAGATATCGCCCGCGCACGCAACATCCAGGTCGATAGTAAAGGGTTTGATGCCGCCATGGCCGACCAGCGTGCCCGCGCGCGCGCGGCCTGGAGCGGTTCCGGTGACGCAGGAACCGACGCAACCTGGTTTGAAGTGGCCAACGCATTAGAAAAAACCGGTGCCTGCCCCACAGAATTTCTAGGTTATAGCGGCCTAAGTGGATGCGGCGAAATCGTCTCCCTGCTTCAAGATGGCAAAGAGGTTGAAAAACTGCAAGCAGGCGAGGAAGGGGTGGTGCTCACCAACCAAACGCCTTTTTATGGCGAATCGGGTGGGCAAGCGGGCGATCAGGGGTTCATCACCGGCGAGGCACAAAGCCGCTTTGCGGTGCATGCCACCCAAAAACCCCTTGGCACCTTAATCGCCCATCACGGCAAAGTGGAGCATGGCACCTTATCTGTTGGTGATGCCGTGCAAATGGAGGTCGATAAAGCACGCAGAGACAGTCTGCGGGCCAACCACTCGGCCACGCATCTGCTGCATGCGGCCCTGCACCACCGTATTGGCTCACATATTGTACAAAAAGGCTCGCAAGTTCAAAGCGACGGCTTTCGTTTTGATTTCAGCGCCGAGGAGCCGCTCGGTCACAACATGCTGAAAGATCTGGAGCAGGATATCAACCAAATCATCATGCAGAATGCGGACGTACACACCAACGTGATGACGCCAGATGAAGCAAAAAAAGCAGGCGCCATGGCACTTTTTGGCGAAAAATATGGCGACCAGGTGCGGGTCGTTGCCATGGGCAACGCAGCAGAAGGACCCGCGTATTCCATGGAGCTTTGCGGCGGCACGCATGTGGCGCGGACCGGGGATATTGGCCTATGCGTGTTGGTGCGCGAAAGTGCCGTGGCATCCGGCGTGCGGCGGATTGAAGCACTCACCGGGCAGCCTGCCATTGCCTGGATGCAAGCCCAGCGCGCCTTATTGCACGAAGCCACCAGCCAGATGAAAGCCAGCGCAAAGGAATTGCCGGAGCGCATTGCCACACTTCAGCAAGAGCATAAGCAGATGCTGCAGCAGATTGGTCAACTCAAGCAGCAGGTGGCTTTAGCAGGCGAACAAGGCGCTTCTGCTTCACAAGGATCGCCGTGGGAAGAGGTGAAGGGCATACGATTTGTAGGCAAAGTTTTGCCTGATAGCAGCGGCAAGGAGCTTCGCGGTTTAGTGGATGAGTTTAAGAAAAAGATCGAGAGTGGCGTGGTGGCTTTGGTGGGCACCAATGGTGACAAAGCGGCCCTTGCTGTGGGTGTCACACAAGACCTGGTCGGGCAGTTGGATGCGGTTGCCCTGGTCAAAGCAGGCGCTGCTGCGCTAGGCAGCAAAGGTGGGGGCGGCAGGCCGGACTTCGCGCAAACAGGCGGCCCAAACGCCGAAGGTGCCGCGCAGGCCATTGAGGCGATCAAAGCAGCGTTTTAGGCCAGGCCGCAGGAATGACAGTGGAAGGAAAGCACTTGAAACTTACCATCCTACTACCCCATAACCCGTCATTCTAAGAAAAAAGTGAAGGAGCACTTTTTATCTAAGAATCCAGAATAGCAAAAAGATAGGAAGCTTTTTGCGTGAGTCAAAACATGTTTATGTTTTGACTCTGCTGGATCCCGCGATCGAGTCGTGGGATGACGGGACACTTGTAACATGCAACTAACAACCCCACTAAACACTCCACTCTAATCACTAACATCTCCTTAATAGTGCTTGACAGAGAGAGAGAGCAATTTGCTACCCTTACCCTGCATTATTGTTGGATCAAGGTCCGGCATGGTGGCCTCGCGCCACCCCACGCAGTGTCTTTCCAAGACCTGTGATTCTTAAAGAAGCACACCGCGTGCTTCTTTTATGGAGGTATTCCTATGAGCGTGACACCAGAAGAGCGGAGAAAGATGCTCTCGCTCTTCCTCAATACTTACTACACTGAGCACGATAAAGGCTTTCTGATCTGTGCAGAGGAAACAGCAGTACTGTTATCACTCAGAACGTTTCTGACGAAAATGGGCATCACCGAAAGTCGAGCCCCTTTCAAAAAAGCCCCGAATGATGAAAATGTCATTCTCGGCATTCTGATATCAAAGAAAGGTGGCCACTTCCCGCTTCGGAAAAACAAGGTGCGCCGATGGCAATCCTTGCGCCATAAGAAGGGAGCTTGCAACGACTGACCCTCGGAAAACAAAAAAAGGCCGTCCCCCCCCCACAGGGAGGCGGCTTTCTTTTTTTCTATGATACAAAAACCTATAAACAAAAATAATGAGAGCGCGTTGTAAGGCGCTAATGAATCTCACTCCAGCGGGTACCTATTGCCGCATCGGCCACCAACGGCACATCCAGCACCCATGCGGCTTCCATCACCTGCTTCATACAAACTGCCACCGCTTCTGCCTGCTCCTTAGGCGCTTCCACCATCAGCTCATCATGCACCTGCAACAGCAGACGTGCCTCCGGATAATCCCGCTGCAACCTGGTGTGCAGATGCACCATCGCGCGCTTGATGATGTCGGCCGCGCTGCCTTGCAAGGGCGCATTGATCGCTGCGCGTTCGGCAAATTGCTGCCGCGCTTTATTGGAAGAACGAATTTCAGGCAAGAAGCATCGGCGCCCACTAATCGTCGTCACAAAACCATTCTCATGCGCTTTTTCCTTCATCGCCTCCATATAATCCGCAATGCCCGGATATTCTTTAAAATAGGCCGCAATAATATCGGAGGCCTCGCCACGCCCAATGCCGAGCTGTCGTGCCAAACCAAACGCGCTTTGGCCATAAATAATCCCAAAATTCACCGCTTTGGCTTGGTAACGCTGCGTCGCCGAAACGCTTTCCTCCTCTAACCCAAACACCTGTGCTGCCGTGTGCGTATGAATGTCACGCCCCTTGGCAAAGGCCTGCTTAAGCGCCTCAATATTGGCAACATGCGCAAGCAAACGCAGCTCAATCTGGGAATAATCGGCCCCAATCAGCTGGCAGCCTTTCTGCGCACAAAACGCCTCGCGGATACGCCTACCTTCTTCGGTACGCACCGGAATATTCTGCAAATTGGGGTCCAGTGAGCTGAGGCGCCCGGTGGCCGTTGCTGTCATCGCAAAGGTGGTATGCACCCTGGAGGTCGTAGGATGTGCCAGCGCCACCAGCGCGTCCGTATACGTGTTCTTTAGCTTCGCAAGACCCCGCCATTTAAGCAAATGCTCCGCAATCGCGTGGCCTTCATCCGCCAATTGCTCGAGTATCTTCGCATCGGTGCTATAAGCACCAGATTTGGTTTTCTTGCCTCCTTTAAGGCCCATTTTTTCAAAAAGGATATGACCTAATTGCTTAGGCGAAGCCAAGTTAAACTCCTCGCCAGCCTCCTGCGTAATCTGCGTATGCAGTGCTGCCATTCGCGTGGCAAAATCGTTCGAAAGACTTTGCAAAAACGTTTGGTTCACCGTCACACCGCTTTGCTCCATCTGCCGCAACACAGGAATCAGTGGCCTCTCCAGCCGGTCATAGACGGTGTGCAACCGCGTGCGGTGCAGCTCCTTTTGAAGTGCTGTGTGCAACGGCAACAACGCCGCCGCAAAAGCAGCCGCCTGATCAGGCGTCACCCCGTCCTCTTCTGCAGAAGGCGCGATCCCAAGATAGCGCTGCATCAGTGAAGGCAAGGTGGCCTTCGCTTGCGACCCCTCCACCAGCCATGCCAGCAATGCCACATCTTCGGGTGCCTCGGTTGGATGCGCCCTCACTTTTTCATCCCACACCACATCAAGCCACGCCTTGC
>JANQHP010000061.1 GCA_028282625.1 Rickettsiales bacterium
GAGCCTGCGCCTGTATGTCACCGAACTGGCCAAAGCCTCCTCCCCCGCGCTGGATGAAGCGCAGTTGGCCGAGCGGCAATTCCTGCAGCATTACCTGCAAGCCACTGCCCAACAATCGGGCTTCCTGTCTCGTCGTAAGGCCACAGCCGATATTCCAGCCAATTTCTCTGACCAGAAGCCAGGCGGCATCACCCTCCTTGGCGCGGCCAACCGTCCTCTCCTTACCACGAAAGATATGGCACCCTTAAGCCCTCCCGTGATGCAACAGCTTGAACGCACGCCTATGGCAGAAGAGGCTTTTGTGGATGGCTTCTTGGCCGAAGATGGTACCGTCTATGTCGCCTTTATCACGCCCATCCAAGCCGTGCAATCCGAAGAAATCGTAGGCAGAATCGTCGCGGTCCGCGCGCTGGATCCGCCTTTTTATGCCTTATTGCACCATCCACCTGCCGCCGCAGAAGGTGCCTATTCCCTGCTTCTGCGCCCTGACCCTGCCGGTGTTCGGCTCCTCTCACCCACGGCCGCAGCACCCCTGCCGCTTGCACAGGCCTTTGCGATCGACAAGCAAACCGGCATCGAAACAAAATTGCTGCATGCTTATGACAGCAGCTTCGCCGAGGGCATCAATTATGCCGGCACCAAGGTTATTGCTTCGGCCGCCAAGGTAGAAGGCACCCCTTGGCAGGTGCAACATGGCGTGCCTTATGCCAGCTCGCTTGCCAAAAGTGCGGCGCGGCAAACGCGCACCATCGCCCTTGGCATCGTCGCGGTGTTACTCACAGGCGTAGCCATGCTCGCCCTTTGGCGCCACAGCAGCTCCCTTCGCTACCAGCGCCTTAGCGCACAATTTGCAAGCCAGGCCGAACTCCTCAAGCTCATTGCCAACCAGCAGCCCGACCCGATCTTTATCACCGATCAGCAAGGCATCTATCGCTACGCCAACGCGGCCGCCGCAGAGGATGTGCAGATGAAAGAGCCGACCCTGGCCGGCAAACCGCTGATCGATGTCATGGGCCGCGCCCGCGCGCAACAATATCTGGATGCCCAAAAGGAGATGCTCAAAACCGGCAAGCGTCTCTCGCAAATTCAGCAGCGAGAAGGCAAGGGCAAAAAGCCGGGTCGCGTGATCCAGACCGAATATGTGGCCCTGCCGGAAATTCCCGATGTGCTGACCCAGGGGCAAACCCTGCCCGGTATGCTGGTCGTGGAATATGACATCACCGACATCATGCACGCGAAGGAAAAACAGGCCCGTCTGCTGGACCAGCTGATCGAAACGCTCATCCTGGCGGTCGATAAACGCGACGCACACCACATCCATCATTCCCGCAAAGTCAAAATCTTGGCTGGGATTTTGGCCCGTGAAATGAAGCTCGATGATATCGCGGTGGAAACCGTTTCCATTGCCGGATCGGTGTTGAATTTTGGCAAAATGCTGCTGCCAGCCGAAATCCTGACCAAAAAACGTCTGACCGCCAAGGAACGCACCGCGCTGCAGCAGGCGTTGCAAACCAGCGTCACCCTGCTTGCGCATCTCCCGTTTGAGGGGCCGGTCGTGCAAACCATCGAGCAATCGCAAGAGCGTGTGGATGGCAAGGGGCCGCTGAAGCTGGCGCAAAAAGATATCCTGCCGACCGCGCAAATCGTGCAGCTGGCCAACCATTTCATCGCCATGACCAGCCCGCGTGCCTACCGTGAGGCGCTTGCCAACGAAGCAGTCATCGCAGCGCTCATGGAGGAAGTCGGCACACGCTATTCCCGCAAACTGGTGATCGCCCTGGTGCACTATTTGGAAAACCAGACCGCACCTTATCCGTGGGAAGTATAACAGCCCCACCCTGTCATCCCGCTGTTTTTAATTCCCTCTCCCCGCGCCTGTCCTCCGAAGCTTTAGCGTAGGGGGAGGGGAGAGGGTGGACACTTTAGTGTCCGGGCCTGTCTCCCCGTAGTACGCAGTACGAAAGCGGATGACCGCGGGATCCAGTGACTAGTAACCAGTGACCAGTTACTTTTAAATAACGCTCAAGCGCCGCGAAGGCTGCGCTCCCCTTGGTCGCTACTCGCACGGCAAGCCGTGCTCCGGGAGGTATCCATGCACCCGCCTCATATCCCCTCTCCCCTCCGGGGGAGAGGGTTAGGGTGAGGGGGTGTTCTTTACATAAGAAAGGGGGCCTTGCCCCCTTGTGACCCCCCGCCGGCGCATGAGCGCCGCGTCGCGTTGCTCCTACTCGCGCGTACCGCACTCCAGGGAGGTATCCACGCGCCATCCTGCCTCCTGAACCCTGAATCCTGAACAGCTGAAGCGTAAAACTTCTGGTTGACAGCCCCCCATCTTTTATGTATTATGCAATTATTCATTTTCTGGACACGTTGGTTTTATCACCTTCGACCAACACAAATGTATCCAGATCTCCTGAGTGTGCTGACACACGCTCAGGCAGGTGAAACTTCAGCCAGCAGGCGTTGCTACCCACCGGGTATGAGCGTCCCCGGTAGGTGGCCTAGCGCGATCATACGCAGCTCGGCCTGCGTGCTTCCAGTTTCACCACCATTTGCTGTCGTGAGACAGCACCAGAGGCCCCTTCTGCCGGGGGCCTTTTTTTTTGCGCGCAATCTAAAAAATCATCCACTAACGGTACAAATCGTCCTGCGTCAGGTAGCGCGTGGCGTAATGCCGCACTCCTTCCTCCAGCGTTTTAAACGGCGCCTGGTAACCCGCCTGGCGCAGCTTGGTCAGGTCCGCCTCGGTAAAATACTGGTATTTCCCGCTGAGTTCGGGCGGCAGGTCCACGTAATCAATCTGTGCTTCCTCGCGCCCCAAACTTTGGCACAAAATATCGGCCATCTGGTGGAAGGTCACCGCCTTGCCGGTGCCCACATTAAACAAGCCGCTCACCTCCGGATGGTCCAGCAGCCACAACATCACCTCGCAGCAATCCTCCACATACACAAAGTCCCGCTTCTGCTCGCCATGCGCATAATCGGGATGCTCGGACTTAAACAGCGGGATCTTCAAATTCGCACTGGCGCGCGGAAATTTCTGGCTCAGCACACTTTGCTGCTGGTCCTTGTGGTATTCGTTGGGGCCATACACATTAAACATCTTCAGCCCGGCCCATTGCGGCGGCGTGGGTTTGCCGGCTTCCACATCGCGTGCCACCTTCACATCAAACAGATGCTTGCTCCAACCATAAGGGTTTAAGGGGCGGAGCTTTTCTAGATACGCACTCGATTGGTCATCCTGAAACCCCTGCTCCCCGTGGCCATAGGTCGCCACCGAAGAGGCATAGACAAAACGCGTACCATGTTCTGCGCACCACTCCCACAACTGGCAGGAAAAATTATAATTGTTGGCAATCAACTGGTCCGCGTTCATTTCCGTGGTGGAAGAGGTGGCCGCCATATGAAACACCGCGTCAATCTTCTCCGCATGGCGCGCAAGAAACGGCATCATATCTTCAGGATGCACAAAATAACTCACCGGATGTTTACGCAAATTCAACCACTTATCACCAATCCCCAGCGTGTCGCACACCGCGATATCCTTGCACCCCTTCTCAAGGAGTGAAATCACCAAATTCGACCCGATAAATCCTGCACCACCGGTCACAATATACATGAAAAGGCTCCTTTGCTTGCGTTTACACCCACATGCTTCTAGTATAACGTGTTTCATGGAAGGAGGCAAACATGACAGAGCAAGCTTGGCTCAAAGATATGGCAACGCTGCTTGGCAGTACGGCCGGCATGGCACAGGAAATGGGCAACAGCGCGGCAGAGCAGATCAAAAGCAACACGCAGAATCTGGCTACACAGATGGGGCTTGTGACCCGCACGGAACATGAGGCGCTTTATGGCCTGGTGCAGCAACTTTCCCAAGAAAATGAGGCGCTAAAAGCACGGCTTGCGGCGCTGGAGGAGGCACAAAAAGCACCCGCGTTGGTCAAACCCAAGAAGCCCACCACCAAAGCATCTGCGGACTAACCATGTCTGCACCACTTTCCAACCTCTCCCTGTGGCTTGTGGGGTGCGGACGTATGGGCAGCGCCTTGCTGGCCGGGTGGCGACGTGCCGGCCTTGCGCCAGATGCCATCACGATCCTTGATCCAGCGCTTGCAGGTGCTGCAGCCGATGCGACGCACGAGTACCTTAAGGGCATCACACAGGTCTACGATGAGGTGGCTTCCTTGCCAGAAGGCATCCATCCGCCGGATATATTGGTGCTTGGGATCAAGCCACAGCAAGCAGATACCGTGCTACCAAGCCTTGCACCGCATGTGGGGCCAGATACCGCCGCCTTGTCCATCATGGCCGGCATCACGCTGGAGCGTCTCGCCCACATATTCGGGCCAGAGTCGGCCATCATACGCACCATGCCCAACC
Organism: Rickettsiales bacterium; assembly: GCA_028282625.1. GTDB lineage: Bacteria > Pseudomonadota > Alphaproteobacteria > Rickettsiales > UBA8987 > JANQHP01. The sequence goes on from JANQHP010000061.1 coordinate 4,384, forward strand.
TCCCGGTCACGGTGGAACGCGGCATCACCGCGCTGGTGGCCAACGCGAACGCCAGCAAGACGCACCGCGAAACGTGCACCGCCCTGATGCAAACGGTGGGGCACACGCTCTGGCTTAAAAAAGAAGAGGAGATTGATGCGATCACCGCGATCTCCGGCAGCGGACCGGCCTATGTCTATGCCTTTATCGAGGCGATGGAAAAAGCAGCGACCACGCTTGGGCTGGATCCTGAGACTTCTGCCACCTTGGTCGCCCACACCTTCGCCGGCAGCCTTGCGCTACTGGAAGATGCCCACCAGCCGGCCGCCACACTGCGCAAGCAGGTCACCAGCCCCGGCGGCACCACCGAAGCGGCTTTGAAAGTGCTGCAATCCGAGGAAGGCATTAACTCGCTGGTACAACAAACCGTCCAAGCCGCGCTGGACCGCGCGCGTGCGCTGCAGAAGTAAGCCGCCAAAAAACCATACAGCACATCATCCCCTCTCCCCAACGGGGGAGAGGGTTAGGGCCTGTCTCGCCGTAGTACGCAGTACGAAAGAGGATGACCGCGGGATCCAGTGCTCTTTACATTACGCTCAAGCGGCGCGTAGCCTGCGCTCCCCTTGGTCGCTACTCGCGGGCTTAAAGAAAGCCCGCTCCGGGGAGGTATCCATGCATCGCCCCAATATCCCCTCTCCCCGTGCCCGTCCTCCGAAGCCTTGGCGTAGGAGGAGGGGAGAGGGTTAGGGAGAGGGGGTGTGCTTAACCCCGTCATCCCGCAGCCCTCTGTCGCGCTGCAAATACGCAGTACGAAAGAGGATGATCGCGGGATCCAGTGACTAGTCACCAGTTACCAATCACCTACCTTAAAATTATACTTTACTTAAATATTAAGCTGTGCTATATTGCAATTGAAGCTGTGAGTCCTGGAAGTGAAGCGCCAGGGTTCACTTAGATGGTTTTCTGATCGTGTTCATAGGAAATAAATCGATGGTATCGAAAGTTTCCTCTGAAGCCAGGAAGACACATCATTATTTGATTCAGGGACCCGCTGTGAAGCGGGTCCCTTCCTTTATGTTGAACCGCTATTTGCCTCTCCTCCCTTGGCAGGCGGAGGGCGCCCGCCGAAGCACCCTGCCTGTTTCCCCTTTCAAAAACGCGTGGCTTTTTCAAGCGACCCTGCTCCATATTGCACCAAATCCCAACATATTATTGACTTATTAACTATTACGTGCTAGGATTATCCTAGTTTTTCATGTGCGCGCTTATGCAAAAAATATCCCACACATACAGTCATTCCCGCTTAAGGCGGGAATCTCTGTTGCAGTTTCTTGAGGGTGTCGAGAGAGGGATTCCTGCCTACGCAGGAATGACAACATACATCGCACTGGATACCGCGGTCGGGGCCACGGGATGACGGGGTGGGGACCACAGGATGACGGAGTGAAGGCGCTACGCGAACACCCGCCGTTCAAAAAATATTAGCGATTGTAATATTCGATCACCAGATTGATATCCGGCACGAAGGGGAACGGCACTTCGTCCATATCCGGCACGCGCAAAAACGTCCCTTTAAGCGCTTTGGTATCCACCTGCAAATAGTCGGGCACCGGACGCTCGGCATTTTGAATCGCCTCAATCACCATCGGGATGTTGTGCGCGCGGTCACGCACCTGCACCACGTCACCCGGCTTCAAGCGGTAGCTACCGATATTCACAATCTTGCCGTTGACCATCACATGTTTGTGGTTCACAAATTGGCGCGCGGCAAACACGGTAGGCACAAAATTCATACGGTAAACCACCATATCCAAACGCTGCTCCAGCAGGCCGATAAACAGCGCACCGGTATCCCCTTTGCGGCGACCGGCTTCTTCAAACATACGGCGGAACTGCCGCTCGTTTAAATTGGCGTAATAGCCTTTGAGCTTTTGCTTCGCACTCAGCTGCGTCCCGTAATCCGAAGGCATCCGCCTGCGGCCGGTGGGGCCGTGCTGCCCTGGAATATAATTCCGTTTGATGAAAGGGTCCTTATCGCGTCCCCACAGATTCACCATCAGCCGTCGGCTGATCTTGTATTTGGATTGTAAACGTTTGGTCATATTCTATTGCTTACTCTATTGCTTAAAAAAGCCCCGATTGCTCTTACGTAGGCTCGCGGAAGCGCCTACTTTTTGTTATCCTATCTTGTTATCCCATCGCCTCTTCACATGTGAAGAAGGGGGGCGAAATCTACCAATATTTCCTGTGCTGTCAAGTGTTTTGTTTGCCCGCATGCACCCTCACCGCTTCCGTTGCCGGCAGCCCTTTGCGCGGCGGCATCGCCGGCATGCAGTCCGCGCAGCGCACGCCCTGGATATTTTCCGGCCGCACCTCCCCGTCCAGCCGCACAGGCGCGCCGCAACTGCGGCAGAAGGTCTCGCGGGAGGGCTGGCCTTTATCGTCCACCGACACGCGATCATCAAAGACAAAACACTCGCCCTCCCATGCACCCGAAGCGTTGCCGGTTTCCTCCAGATAGGAAAGAATGCCGCCTTCTAGATGATACACTTCCTCAAACCCTTGCTGCTTCAGGTACGAAGTCGATTTTTCACACCGAACGCCTCCGGTACAAAACATGGCCACTTTCTTGTGCTGCTTCGGGTCCAAATGCGTCTGCACCCATGCGGGGAAGGTCCGAAAATCGTCCGTCTTGGGGTTGATCGCCCCCTTAAAACTGCCGAGCATCACCTCATAGTGATTGCGCGTATCAATCACCGTCACCTCCGGGTCCTCCAGCAGCTTGTCCCACGCATCGCCTGAAACATAGGTGCCGCGCGCCTCCATATCCAACGCATCCACCGCCAGGCGTACAATTTCCTGCTTCAGCCGCACCTTCATCCGCTTAAACGGAACAAAATCGGCCGTGCTGAGCTTATACTCCATGTCGGCACATCCTGCCGCGTAGGTCCCAAGCCAGGCAAAAAATGCCTCCAAATCCTCTTGCTTTGCGGCGATCGTGGCGTTGATGCCCTCTTCCGCCAGCAAAATCGTGCCCTTGATGCCATGTGCAACGCACCAGTCATACACAGGCATTTTAAGCGCTTCGTAGTGCGGCAGCGGCACAAAACGGTAAAAACGCGCAATGAAAATGGTTTCTGGCACAGTTGTTGCTTCTTTATAGGTTTAACACATTGGATGGATGGCACCCATGGCGCTTTATAGCCCGATGGGTTCCATCCGGCAAGCCCCACAAGGAGCCTTTCATGTTACGCCCGATAGCCTACACCCCAAGAAGCATGTCATGTCGCTAGGTCCTGTGGTTTCTTCCTCTGCGCTGCCGGCAAACGGTACCCATCACGCCTCGGCAAAACAGGCGGCAGCAGAGGCGCCTTCCAATTCTTTTTGGGGGGAAGATGGTTTTAGCTTTGGTGACCTGATCGACATGATCAACCCGCTGCAGCATATTCCGGTCGTATCCTCACTCTATCGCAGCCTCACCGGTGACGAGGCTTCGGCCGGCTCACGCCTGGCAGGTGGCGCCATCTTTGGTGGCGTGGGCGGGTTGGTCAGCGCCTTTTTTCACCATGCCATCGAGGAGGAAACCGGGCAAAGCCTGACCGAACAAGTGGTGGCGTGGGCAAAAGGGGACGAGCCTCCTGCGATCGCTCCTTCGGCCACACCCACCGAAATCGCCACACGCGCACCCTCTGCCACCCCAAATGCTGCCTTATGGCCGGAGGAATCGGCCATCCCCACCTCCTTGCATTCCGCGTCACATCCGCCGCCCTTGCCGGCCACGGTCCGTCAGACCCTCGCCTCGCCTTTGGCGTCGCTTACCCCTGCGGAAGCGCGGCTTTTTAACGACCACTACCTCAAAGCCTTAACGCTACAAGAGGATCCCATAAGGGAGCTATAATCCCTTCATCCACGCGCGCGCCTCACATGCGCCTGGCGTACCACAGCCCATAAAGGCTGATCAAAATCCAACAGCACTGGATAAAAAAAGAGGGCAGGTTCCAGGCCTCAAAAAGTGAGGCAATAATCGCCAGTGAGCCCACAATATTCATCCATAAATAGCGCGCCTGATGCGCATGGAACACGCCCTTTTGCAGCAGAAAATAGGCCAGCAGAATCAGCGCCACACCGCCAAGCCCTATTGCGTTGAACCAAAAATCCGTCACAGGCCGTAGCGTTTCATGATTTTCTCCATAAAACCCGCCATCGTTTCATAAAAAAGAGGCTCATCAAGCAAAAAGGCATCATGCCCCTTGTCGCTGGTAATTTCGACAAAACTCACATCCGCCGCCTGGCCGGCCAAGGCATGCACAATCGGTTTGGCTTCGCTGGCAGGAAACAGCCAGTCACTGGAAAAGGCAATGATACAAAACGCGGCCTCACTCGGCGCAAAGGCCGCAGAAAGATCACCGCCATGCGCCGCGTTGAGGTCAAAATAGTCCATCGCCTTGGTAATATAAAGGTAGCTGTTGGGGTCAAACCGGTCAATAAAACGCATACCCTGATGCCGCAAATAGCTTTCAATCTGAAAATCCGCCTCAAACCCATAAGACACCGTTTGCCGGTCTTGCAGGTTGCGCCCGAACTTGCGCGCCAGCGCCTCCTTGGAAAGATAGGTCACATGCGCGGTCATGCGCGCAATCGACAGCCCCTTGGAAGGAAACGTCCCCGCCTCTTCATACGCCCCGCCTTGCCAGTTTGGGTCCGCGATGATCGCCTGTCGGCCAATCTCGTGAAAGGCAATATTTTCTGCCGTATGCCGCGCCGCACAGGCAATAGGAATCACCGCCCGCAATTTTTTCGGGTAAAGGCTCGCCCACGCCAACGCCTGCATCCCACCCATAGAGCCCCCCACCACCGCGAGCAGCGTATGGATACCCAGATGCTCGATCAACAAATGCTGGGCCGCCACCATGTCATTAATCGTGATCATGGGAAAATCCAGCCGGTAGGGTGTGCCGGTTTCCGGGTTGATCGTTTTAGGGCCGGCAGAGCCCATACACCCGCCAAGCGTATTGGGGCAAATCACAAATAACTTATTCGTATCCAAGGGTTTACCAGGGCCAATCACGCTCTCCCACCATCCCGGCTTGCCCGTCACAGGGTGGGGGCTTGCCGCATATTGGTCGCCCGTCAGCCCATGGCACACCAGCACCGCATTGCTTTTATCCGCGTTGAGCGTCCCCCAGCTTTGATAGGCCATGGGAAAATGGCGAAGCGTTGCACCACATTCAAGCGTTAAGGACGTTTGGCTTGCAAGCCAGGCAATCTGGCCCACCTCTACGGGTGTTAGATTCGGTCCAAACGAAAGGGTGAGCGTCGAAGGCGTGGCATCCGTCACAAGCGTAGCCTCATGCTTCTTCTGCCGCAGCGTCTGGGTCGGCGTGTTCGCCTTCTGTCTGGTCCGGGGTGGCCGCACTCTCCTCTCCGCTCGATGCATCATTGTGCGCCGCAACATCGTTGCCAGCATCGCTGCGGGCCTCCGCACCCACATCCTCTGCCTCCGCGTCCGCAGAAGCCTGTGAAGCAGACGCGCCAAGCGCTTCTTGTGCCGGCACCTCCAGCCCTAGCGTGCGGTAAATCTCCTGCCAAAGGGCGGCGCTATCCACCGCAATGTTGGTACCCTCAAAACGCATCTGCAGATCGGTCATCGCACACGCCGCGTCGCTTTCCCAACGCACCGTACCCGAATAGCCTTGCTGCTCCAATGCCGGAAGCAAGCGGGTTTTCAGCGGTTCTTCCAGATCCGGATGCAGCGTGATCGCAATTTCTGGCTGCGGCAGCAAGAGCGGGATACATTGCGTCACAAATGCTTCCATACGCGGCAACGGATCGGCCTGCAACGCATCCCCTGCCACCACTCTCGCCACATCCGCCGCCAGTTTGGTGCTGCACTGCACAAAATTCTCAATAGCCTCGCGGTAACGCTGCTCCATCGTTTCCCACTGGCTTAGTGATTGCTGCAGTGCAGCACCAAGCATCGTCTCCACCTGATGATGCTCGCCCTTGCCTTGCGCCAAGCCTTCTGCGAGCCCGGCCTCTTTGCCTTGCGCCACACATTGCTCTTTGAGTGCGGTAAGCTCCTGCTCGCTGAACTGATGCACCACCGGCTGATCGCTTCCAAAGGCGGTAAAAGGCGCATCTGCTGCAGGCGCACCAGTAGGCCGCGCCTCTGCATCAAAACGCGGAAAGGCAAAGGGAGGCGTGCCCGCT
>JANQHP010000146.1 GCA_028282625.1 Rickettsiales bacterium
GGCAGGGACATCACACGCGGGGCGCCCTTGGCGTCCAGTACGTTCATGTTCAGCGAGACGCGAGATTCCAGCTCGGTCAGCTTAAACAGCGATTCCATCAGCATTGCTGCGTCGACCGTGCGGCTTTTGGGCTCCAGGATAATGCGGACTTCTTCGGTGGATTCATCGCGGATATTGCCGAGCAGTGCGAGCTTCTTTTCCTTATAAAGCAGCGCGATTTTTTCCATCAGGCGGGCTTTATTCACCTGGTAGGGAATTTCATGCACAACGATGTGGTACATGCCGTGGCCAAGCTCTTCTTTTTCCCAGCGTGCACGCACACGCATGCTGCCCCGGCCTGTTTCATAGGCCTGGAGCAGACGCTCGGGAGGTTCCACAATCACCCCGCCGGTGGGGAAATCCGGTCCGGGCATATGCTGCAGCAGGGTCTTGGTGGAAGCGGAAGGCGATTTGATCAGGTGCAGCAAGGCCGCGCAAATTTCCCCCACATGGTGCGGCGGGATGGAGGTGGCCATGCCGACCGCAATGCCCTCGGCGCCATTGGCAAGCAAGTTGGGAAAGGCGGCAGGCAATACCACCGGCTCCTGGTCCTGGCTATCGTAGGTTTCACGAAAATCGACGGTATCTTGCCCGATATCCTGCAGCATCGCCATGGCGACCTCGGTGAGGCGCGCTTCGGTATAGCGCATGGCCGCGGCCGAGTCGCCATCGAGCGAGCCAAAATTGCCCTGCCCTTCCACCAACGGGTAGCGCACCGCAAAATCTTGCGCCAGGCGGACCATGGTATCGTAAACCGCGCTGTCGCCATGCGGGTGGTATTTACCGATGACATCGCCTACCACGCGCGCGCATTTTTTAAAGCCCGATTGCGGATTGAGCTTGAGCTGCAACATGGCCCAGAGCAGCCGCCGGTGGACGGGTTTTAGGCCATCGCGGACATCCGGCAAGGAGCGGCCGGTAATGGTCGAAAGCGCGTAGGCGAGGTATTTTTCCCCAAGCGTGGTGGCAAAAGAAACGGGGATGACGTTCTCATCGGAGGAAGAAGCCGGCAGGTCTGGCATGGTGGGCGATGGCGACTAGAGCGGAGGCAGGCCCGGCAAAGGCGGGGGCGCATCCTCACCTGCTGCGTTTGCAGGTGCCTCGGTGTTATCCGTGGGAGTTGGTGCAAAGGCGGGCTCTTCGATGCTTGGAGTCACCGGTTCGGCGGCACCAAAGGGATCGGCCAGGATGGTTTCTTCGGCGTCAGATGCGGCAGGGCTTTCGGGCTGTGGTTCGGGCGCTTCAAACACGGAAGCTTCTACTTGGTCGAGTTGTTCGGCGTAAGGTGCTTCTTCAGCTGGCGCTACAGGGGGCACAGGCGGCGCGACCACAGGAGGTGCTGAAACTGGGGGCGCATTGACCTGCACTTCTTCCTGCTGCAGGGTCGCGTCATCGGTAAAATAGACCGGCGCGGTAGGAGGAAGGGGTGCTGGCAAGCCGCCTGTTGCTTCCGCGTTTTCAGGGGTGTTTGGCGTGGTCGGCGTGCCCTCTTCGCTTAAGACGCGTGTCTCGGGGGGCAGGATGTGGCTGTTGGAATCATCCAGATTGGTGATGGCCTCAGGAGGCAGCGCAAATGGGGTGGGCGGATCAATGGCCGGAGCGTCTTGTTCGGTTGGTTCCTCTTGAATAGCCTCTTCTGCGGCAGGTGCCTCTTCGGTTTCGGGCGACAAGACCATGAAGTCAGGCGCGGGGGCCAAAGCGGGTGCCACTTCCAGGGTGGGCACGGGTACGGTCAGGGTCGCAGGCGTTTCTTCGGCCAAAGGAAGTGGTGGTGCGGGCGCTTCTTCTAGCGCCGGTTCTTCGGCTGTGATGACCGGCGCTTCTTCGGTCAAGGGGTCGGTGGCAGCCTGTGTTTCAGAGATTGTGACTTCATCGGGCGTGGGCATCGGCATGAGCGTCAGGGTGACCTCAGGCGTTTCTGGCGCCTCTTCTAGAGGGAGTGCCTCGGTACCCTCAACCGGCAGGGCCAGCAAATGGCGTGATGTTAGCCGGCGCAGTTTGGCAAGCGCTGCCTCCTGCTCTTCCAGTTTTTCCACGCGCGGGCAACCAATCAGGCTGAGCGTTTGGTCCTCGTGCAGGCGATAGGCATGGATGAGATAGGACGTACCGATCTGGAGGTCGTGGCGGTAAAAACCCTCGGCTTCGGCCCAGATGGCTTGGGTGGCATCCTCCTCCAGGTCGAGCCCCTTAAACGCTTCTGTTGCGGTAAAACGGTAATGATGACGGGTGGTGCCAAGCCCATCTTGTTCGCGTGCGGGAAGGGTGTTTGTTTCCTCCAGCGTGCCGGCAAAGACCACGTCCGCATCTGCTAAAATATGCGTGATGTTGGCCTTCCCCCAGCAAATATAAGGCCCGGTTTCTTGCGGTGATGCAGGGGACTTAGAAGCAGGCTTCTCGCTGATCGCGTCGGTGGGCAGCGGCAAGGGTGCGGCCTGTTGTGAGGCGGCCCCTGACGCAGCCTGTGATGCAGCTTGTGCTTCTTCTCGCTCTATGGCTTCCTGCAGGGCGCTTTCCTGTTCTTGCTGCCACCACATTACGCCATCTGCAAATCCTTCGGGCTGCGCTTCTGGCACCTCCAATAAGACAGGACCGGCGTCATCCGCCTGCGCTGGCGCGGCATCGCTCGGTGCGGGGAGGGTTTGGATCGTTGTGGCCTGTTCTTCGGCTTCTTGCGCGGCGATAAACCAATCGGGCACCCCGCCGGCATACACCGCAGGGGCCATAAGCACCAAAACCCCAAGGCAGGCAGATGCTTTTGGCAGCGTGTGTTTGAAAAGAGAAGCGGACAAGGTCATAGAGATTGTTTGGGGTGAAAGATTTTAGGCGGGTTGTTTTTTATGTGGCACGTTTCTTTGTTGTGCGTAAGCTTCGATCCGATTTCGGGCGGCCGGCATGGGTGGCAGCGACGCAGCAACATGCACGTGCTGTGACAAGAAATAGCCTGTCAAACGCAGACCGTCAATGATTTCCCCGAAATCCGGTATGACCTGGGGTGGGCTTGCGCCTAAAAAAGGAGGAAGGGGGAGCAGTTTGTCTGCATAAGGCGCGCCGCTGGTGCGGCAGACCGCCCGCCCGCTGCGAGGAGAGACATAGCACAAATCTTTGGTCGTGCCGGTATCGGCGCATAAATCCAGCGCCAAGCCATAGCCCAGATGAGCCAGCAGTTCGAGCTCAAACCGCACATAATGTTGGAGCAGCACTTGACCGGGTTGCCTGACCTGGTCGCGCAGATCGGTTACATAGCGTGTGGTGGTGAGGTAGAGGGCGGCCATGCTTTCACGCTCAGGCAAGGTGTGCATCAACAGTGCGCAGACCGATTGCATCAGCAAGAGCGGCAGTGTGTGCGGCAAAAGGGCGGCGCCAAGCGGCTGATGCATTTCCAGCGTGTAATGCCCGAGTTGCTCGCTAAGGCGCGCCTGCCATGTGGCGTGAACCAGCGTGCCGGGCTGGCAAAGTGCAGCCTGTTTCCTTAAGGAGCGCACCATGCCCGCATGCCGGCCATGGTGATGGGTCAACAGATGCAGCACGGCGCCATGTTCGCCATGTCGCGCGGCGTGCAGCACCAGTCCTTCCTCTTCCCAGCGCATGAAAGGGCTCCTTTATGTATTATGACTTGAGCGCTTTAAGAAGCGGCGGGCTGGTGCACCAGGTCGGTATAAGCGTCCATCAATGTGCGAGTGGTTTCTCCCACGGTGAAGTTCCAGCTCCCGCTTTTTCCTTCCATGGCGCCTTCAATGCTGCCAATGGGTGTGACTTCGGCAGCGGTGCCGGTCACAAAGGCCTCCTGCGCCTTGGTGAGGTCTTCGGGCCACATGGCGCGCTCGATCACCTCGATGCCGCGCGCTTTGGCAAGTGCGATGACGGTACGGCGGGTAATGCCATCTAAGAAGCAATCGGGGGTGGGCGTGTGCAGGGCACCATCGATCACCAAAAAGAGATTGGCGCCGGTGGCTTCTGCCAGCTGGCCGCGCCAGTCCAGCATGAGCGCGTCGTCATAGCCTTCGGCCACGGCCGCGTTTTTGCTGAGCGTGCAGATCATGTAAAGCCCGGCGGCCTTGCTGGCGGTGGGGGCGGTTTCCGGCGAGGGGCGTTTCCACTTTGCAACGGTAAGGCGGAGCCCTTTTTCCAGGGCCTTTTGCCCGAAATAGGAAGGCCACTGCCAGCAGGCAATGGCGGTATGCACCGACGATTGATCGGTTAAAATCGCCATCTGTTCGCTGCCGCGCCAAGCCAGCGGCCTTGCGTAGCCGTTTTCCACCCCTTGCTTTGCGGCGGTATCCTGCACGGCCTGGTCCAACTCTTCCACGCTATAGGGCACTTCAAATCCAAGAATTTGGGCGGATTGTTTCAAGCGGGCATTGTGTTCGCGCAGCTTAAAGGCCTTGCCGTGATAAAGGCGAATGCCTTCAAACACACAGGAAGCATAATGCAGGCCGTGGTTGAGCACATGCACTTTGGCTTCTTTCCAGGAGACATACTGGCCATTGTACCAGATGACACCATCACGTTGATCGAACGGGATCATGTAGCCCCTTCTCCTTGTGCGATACACTTTGTACGATACGATGTGGCATAAGGCGGGGATGGGTGTGCATCGTTGCCTCGTGCCGCT
>JANQHP010000186.1 GCA_028282625.1 Rickettsiales bacterium
GCCTACGGTTGATCGGGTGTACTATCCTGGACTGAAGTCGCACCCGCAACACGCGTTGGCGCAGCAGCAAATGCATGCAAGCGATGTGTTGTCGGGTGGTGGGTTGATTGCGTTTACTTTAAAGGAAGGCAAAGCCGGTGCGTTTCGCTTTATGAATGCGCTGAAGGTGGTTGATATATCGAATAATTTGGGCGATGCCAAAAGTTTGATCACCCATCCTGCTAGCACGACCCATTCCAACATTGAGGAAGAAGAGCGCGCAAGCCTTGGTATTACCGAGGGTTTGCTACGGCTTTCGGTCGGTTTGGAAGATGCGGACGATTTGCAGGCAGATATTGATTCTGCGCTGCAAGCAGTGTAGCATGATGCGTGGTTACGGTCGGGTGGTTTAACATGAATATTGTAAGGATATAACGATGCATTCCCTTTACCTTCCACGCCTGGTTGCTGTTTTTTCTGTGCTAATTGTAACGCTTTCGGCCTGTTCCCAAAATGGTGGAGCAGATGGAGGCATTAAGAAAGAGCATGTCGGCGCGGTGGTCGGTGCGATTGGCGGTGCCTTTGCGGGCCAGAATCTTGGAAAAGGCAAGGGACGCACGCTTGGTATTGCGGCCGGCACGATTTTAGGCGCCTATATTGGTAGCGAAATTGGGGCGTCGCTTGATAATGCGGATATGGCCTACCATAACCGTACGGCCCAATATGCGCTGGAAGAAACGAAGAGTGGGACGACCTCTACCTGGCGGAACCCCGATACCGATCATAGCGGAAGCATTACACCGACGAAAGCCTACCAGGTGGCCGATGGCAGCTATTGCCGTGAGTTTACCCAAACCATTTTGGTCGGTGGAAGAGAGCAGGAAGCTTACGGCACGGCCTGCCGTCAGGCAGACGGCACCTGGAAGCTGCAATAACAGGCTTATCTTTTTTAAACAGGAGGTTATGTCATCATGCATAATGAGCTGATGCAGGGAAAGCGCGGTTTGATTATGGGGGTGGCAAACGATAAGTCCCTGGCGTGGGGTATTGCGCAGGCATTGTATGGCGCCGGCGCGGAGCTGGCCTTTAGCTACCAAGGGGATGCTTTGCTCAAGCGTTTGAAGCCGCTTGCGGAGCAGGTGGGGTCTTCCTTTCTGATTCCTTGTGATGTCTCAAGCAGTGAGGATATTGCAGCACTTTTTGATGCGATCAAGCAAGAATGGGGTGGGCTCGATTTTGTGGTGCATGCCATTGGTTTTTCAGATAAAAATGAACTTAAAGGGCGTTACGTGGATACGTCGCTGGATAATTTTTTGATGAGTATGCATATCTCTTGTTATTCCTTTACGGAAATAGCGCGGGAAGCCACGAAATTGATGCCGGAATCTGGCGGTAGCCTGCTCACGCTGACCTATTATGGCGCGGAAAAGGTGATGCCGCATTATAATGTGATGGGGGTAGCCAAGGCGGCACTGGAGGCCAGTGTACGCTATATGGCCGTGGATCTGGGACGGGAGAATATTCGTGTGAATGCGATTTCTGCTGGACCGGTTAGAACGCTGGCGGCTTCAGGCATTGGTGATTTTCGGTATATTTTGAAGTGGAACGAGCATAATGCGCCACTCAAACGCAATACAACCCTGGAGGATGTGGGCGGAAGTGCGCTCTATTTGCTGAGCGATTTGGCTTCAGGCACAACGGGTGAGGTGCTGCATGTGGATAGCGGCTATCATGTGGTGGGGATGAAAGCAGCGGATGCACCGGATATCGCGCTGGTGACTTCGTCTGATTCCTCTGCGGCTTAAAGCAGACGCTATGTCCCATAACAGCTTCGGCCATCTTTTTCGTGTGACCACCTGGGGTGAAAGCCACGGGCCGGCGATTGGGTGCGTGGTGGATGGTACGCCGCCGCATATTCCTCTGCAGGCATCGGATATTCAGGTGTTTTTGGATCAAAGGCGCCCGGCGCAATCGCGCCATACCACGCAGCGTAAAGAATTGGACCGGGTAGAAATCCTTTCGGGTGTGATGGAAAATGAAGAGGGTGTGCAGGTAACCACCGGGACCCCGATCAGCCTGATCATTCATAATGAAGACCAGCGTTCGCGCGATTATGGGGATATCAAAGACCGCTACCGACCCGGGCACGCGGATTATACCTATGATAGGAAATATGGGATTCGGGATTACCGTGGTGGTGGGCGCTCCAGCGCACGTGAGACGGCGATGCGTGTGGCCGCCGGTGCGGTGGCGCGCAAGATACTGCAGCAGCTTTATGGTCAGGAAATGCGTATTCGCGCGGCGATGGTGCAGATGGGCGATTATTGCGTGGATGTGAACCAGTGGGATTGGGCGCACGTCAATGCAAATCCTTTTTTCTGCCCGGACGCGGAGGCGGCGGAGACCTGGGCGAAATATTTGGACGAGATACGCAAGGCGGGTTCTTCGATTGGTGCAGTGGTGCAAGTGGAAGCAGAAGGCATTCCAGCGGGTATCGGAGCACCGGTTTATGGGAAATTGGATGCGGAAATTGCCGGTGCCATGATGGGCATCAATGCGGTGAAGGGCGTGGAGATTGGTGCCGGGATGGGCGCGGCGGCTTTAAGCGGCGAAAAGAACGCCGATCGCATGCGTATGGAAGGTGGCAAGGTCCAGTTTCTTTCCAATCAGGCGGGTGGAGTGCTCGGTGGCATTTCGACCGGGCAGCCGCTTGTGGTGCGTATGGCGCTTAAACCCACAAGCTCGATCTTAACGCCGGTGGAAACCGTAACGCGGGATGGACAAGAGGTGATGGTGCAAACCAAGGGACGACATGACCCATGCGTGGGCATTCGCGCGGTGCCGGTGGCAGAAGCCATGCTGGCTTGCGTGCTGGCGGATCAGGCGCTGCGTCACCGCGCACAGTGTGGGGCTTAGAGTTCTACTGCAATAACGCGTGCTAGCGTGCGCTTGCTTCGGTTTCTTCCGGTTGATATTGCAGCACCAAAATGCGTGTTTTGTCGTACAGCCTATCGGAAAGCAGCTGCATGTCGTTAAGCTGTATGGGTGCATCTTTTTTGCTTTGCTCGACCACCACCAGCGCACCTTGTTCCAACCAATGGTTTTTTAGCAGATTTTGCAGTGCCTTGCCGGCTAGATTTTGATTATAGGGTGGGTCAATAAACACTAGATCATATGTTTGCGCGCTTCGCGGTAATTTGGTGGAGTCGTTGCGAATGAATTTAGCAAGCGATTCTGCACCTAGATTTTCTACGTTATGCCTGGCCATCGCCAGTGTTTGGCGGTCTTGGTCTACCAATGTGATCTGGGCTGCGCCGCGTGAGAGCGCTTCTAGCGCCAACGCGCCGGTGCCACAAAAGAGATCCAGCACGCGACGCTCTTCGACGCGGCTTGGATTGGCATCGGCGATGTAGTCTTCTTCGTACAGGAATTTTCCGTGCCGAAGCAGGTTAAAAATGGCTTCGCGCACCATGGAAGAGGTGGGGCGTAACGTGCGTTCTGGGCGTGCTTCAATGGATTTTCCACGCCACTTTCCTCCGGTAATACGCATCCATGCCCTCCATCGTCAGCGTATGCTATGCTCCGTTGCGTGAGGATGTGATAAGAGAAAGAATTTCCTCTACATCGTCCTTCATCAGAGCTTTCCTCCATCGTTTTATGACGGTTCCTTCGGGAGAAATCAACAATGTTTCGGGTACACCGGTGATGCCTAAGGAAACACCGACGGTGCCATCTAAGTCCATGCCTATTTTGTGGTAAGGGTTTCCATGTGTGGTAAGCCATGTTTTTGCATCTTCCACGGTGTTTTTCCATGCAATGCCATAAAGCGTTAGATGGGATTGTGTGGCCAGTGTTTGCATCCAGGGATGTTCATGGAGGCATGGGACGCACCAGGACGCAAACAGATTGAGTACGACATAGTGTTTTTCCTGCTCGATATGCTGAGAGGTGAGGGGGGTTGATGCATAGAGTGCGGGCAGGGAGAAGGGTGGTAGCGCTTTTAGGGTTTCAGGCGGATGCTTGGGGCTTGTGTGCCAGAGGGTGAAGGCGAGCACGATGAGGAGCAGTGCAAAAAGCGCGCATGGCAGCAGGCGTATGGCGGAGGTTTTAGAATGTCTAGGCATGTTTTGCTTTGCGCGCAGAAAGCATGCCGAGCAGGCCACCGCACGCCATAATGCATGAGGCAAGCCATATCCAGAAGACCGCCGGGCGTTGCAAAAGGCGTACGGCGATTTGCTCTTTATCTGGGTGAGGTTCGCCGATAACAACGTAGATATCTTCCTTCCAGGTGCTAAAGAGAGACGATTCGGTGGTGGTAGTGCCCGATGGCAGGTAGATTCTGCGTTCTGGGGTCAATGTGTGCAGTAATGTACCATTTTTTTGGAGGAGAAGGACCCCTTGTTGCGCGAGGTAATTTTTTTGAGGAAGAATGTTGATGTCTTGTAATTCCAATGTGTAAGCACCGATCTTTTGTTGGTCGCCTGGCTGCATCCAGAACTCTTTTTCTTCCTGGCCAAAAAAGAACAGGGTCAGCGCTATTGTCAGGATGCCCATACCGCTATGGGATAGCGCCATGGCATAGTAACTGCGTGGCAGGGTGAGCGGATTTTGCCAGCGAAGGAGTTTGTTTATGGCAAGGTGAAAGCTTGTGAAGGTAAGCAGGATGCCAACACTAAGCGCAATAGCAGGTGCCCAGTGCACACCCAGAAGCAGGCATGCTAAGGTGAGGGTGGGCAACGCAATGAAAGCGTATAGAAAGCGGCGAGGTGTGGGTTGTTTTGTTTTGCTTCCCCATGGCAGCAGCGGGAAAAGGGCGGCAAAGAGCAAGGCCACAAGCGCGATGGGCACAAAGACGCGGTTAAAATAAGGTGCACCGACAGCAATTTGCTGCTTCGCAAAGATCTCCATGCCTAGGGGGAATAAGAGACCAAGGGTCAGGATAAAGACGAGGGTCATATTGGCCAGGTTATGCAGCAGCATCCCGCCTTCACGGCTGAGTAAACGGATCTTGGTTGGTGTGTTAAGCAGAGGGATGTGCTGGAAGAAGCGCCACAGCCCGCTCCCAATGACAATGCCCATCAGCAAAAGCAAGAACATGCCGCGGTGCGGGTCGGCTGCGAAGCTGTGTACGGAACTTAAAATGCCTGAGCGTACCAGGAAGAAGCCAAGTAGCGCCAGGGCAAAGCTAAGTAAGGCGAGGAATAAGGTCCATCGATGCAGCATGTGACGTTTTTGCACGGCATGCAGGCTGTGGAGGAGCGCTAACAAGCCAAGCCACGGAAGCAGCGATACATTTTCTACCGGGTCCCAAAACCACACACCACCCCAGCCAAGCTCGCGGTAGGCCCACCAGCTGCCAAGGGCAATACCAAGGGTGAGGATGCTCCACGCGGCGAGTGTATATTGACGGAGTGTGTTGGACCATTCTTTTTGCTGGGTTGCAGTGGGCGCATGGGCGATGGCAAAGGCAAACAGCAGTGCGGTACCCGCATATCCTACATAAAGCAGCGGTGGGTGGAAAGCGAGCCCGATATCCTGCAGCAGTGGGTTCAGCCCCTTGCCTTGTGTGGGTATTGGCGCGCCATCGGCCAGCGGCAAAAGCGCAAAGGGATTGGACGCGGCAATGACATAGGTCAGCATGGCGGCGACAATCAGGGCATGGACTTGCATCACTTTTTCTTGCTGTACGATACGGCTGCAGCACGCAAAGACGGACCCCCAAAGGGCCAGTAATACGCAGAACAATAAGAAGGATCCTTCATGGTTGCCCCAGCTGCCTGTGATTTTATAGAGCAAAGGTTTGGCCTGATGCGAATGTTGCCATACCAGCTGTACCGAAAAATCGGATAGGATAAAAAGACCCACCAAGCAGATGAAGGAAAGGAGGACCATGCCTGTGGCAGCATGTGGTAACCACGGGGCAATGCGGTGCTGTTTAAACCATAGAGGGCTAGCATATAAGATATAGCAACACCACGCGCCGACCAAGCAGGCAAGACCGATATCTGGTAAGTAGGAAGCCATTATTTAGAGCTGGGCTGAGTATAGCCTGGTTCAATGCTGCGAGTGAGCGCAGGAGGTTTATAGTTTTCATCATGCTTGGTGAGCAAGGTGTGCGCTAAAAAATAGGATTCTTTATTTTCAGTATTATCAGCGGCATGGTGGTGCCATGTGCCTTCGGCGACCACCCCTTGCCCCTCTCGAAAGAGTGGCGGCAATAGACCGGTATATGCCACCAACACGGCATTCTTTTCTGCATCTATTAGTTTAAATTTTGTTTCTAGCGTATTGTTATTCAATATAATACTTTCTTCTTTTACTAGGCCACCTACGCGGATATTTTGATGGGTTTGTGGTTTACCCGGTGTGAGGAGCTCTGTGGGTGTGTAAAAAAAAACCAAATGTTGCTGAAAGGAAGAAAGAATGAGCCCCACCCCGGCAGACATGGAAAGAATGCAGGTGGCAATCAAAAGCATGCGGCGGTTTTTTGGCTTCATGGTCAGCGTGCTTTAGAGATGCGGTAGCAGTGCAGGGCATAGAGCACCATGCTGCCAAAAGTCGTGGCATAAGCCAAAAGGATGTAATAAAAATACGGGTTGTCGGTGGGCATGATAAGGCAAGATGTGGTAGGATGAAGCGCGTGTAAAATAACGTATAGAGGAGGAGTTTGTCCAGATGAATAGGAGTGGGCGATGCCATCATTTTTAACGTTTATGATTTGCTTAGCGATGCTGGGTGCGGTGTTTTCTGGTGCCAGCAGCCCCCCGGCTTTTGCCAAAGATAAAGAGCTAACCGAGGAGCAAAAAGAGCGACGTATGACGATGGCGCTAAATAATCTTGGTACCCGAAATTATATTATTTTAGAGCAGAGCATTTATTATCTGGAACGCCAGGGAGAGGAGGCAATTCCTCATCTGATCAAGATTTTACGTGAGAAAGATGAGGATGATTATGCCCAAATGAATGCGATTTATACATTGGGGCGTATGGGGAAAGTCTCGCGCCGCGCGGTGCCGCTTATTACGACCTATTTACGGCATGAGGAAGTGGATGCACAAGGGGTGGCGGTGATTGCGTTAGGGAAGATTGGCAAAGATGCGGCGCAATCGGTGTCACAAATTAGTCGGCTGCTTCTCTCTTCGGACCAGTGGTTAAAAAAAAGCGCGGTGCAGGCTTTAGAAAGGATAGGTACCACAGAGGCAAAAGACATGTTGGCGCGTTTTGAAGAGATGCAAGATGAGTAGAGGCTGGAGGATTTTTTGCCTGCCCTTCGTCAGCTTGCTGCTCTTTGGTTTTACCGTAGAGCACAGGTTGGATAATGTGCAGCAGGAGCAACGCGCGAAAAAGCTGTTTACCATGATTCATTGTATGGTGTGTGAGGGGCAGCCTATTGCGGAGTCCCAGACGGAGCTTGCCATCAGTATGCGTGCCTTGATACGCGATTTTATTGCACAGGGAAAACGTGACGAAGAGATATTGGATTTCATGAGGCAGCGTTATGGCCAGAAGAGCGTGCTGCTACCTGCCTTTACATCCGCTACATTATGGTTATGGTTGGCACCGCTTCTGTTTGTGCTTGCAGGCATAGCAGGGCTACTCTTTTTGATGAAGCAAACCAAGCATTAGGTGTGTTGATGCCCAAAGTTCGTCTTTCCGGTCGTATTACTGGTGTAAAAGACCCTCAGCGTAAGTCACGCGCGCGGCTGCTTTATCGTCTTTTCCAGGCCGGGTGGGATATTTATAACGGCAATGGCGACCAGGCGATTACGCTTTCCAACATTCAGAAGAAGATTGTGGAGTCCGATGCGTTTGTGTTTACGCCTGGCGCGGGGCTGGAAGATATTTTTAAGGCGAGTTCTATTTTTGTGGGGTTTCAAACGCAGGATCCGGATTTGCAAGGCAAGCCTGCTGTATTACAAAATAACGATGAAAGCTGGAACGGCCTGCTTGCTTTAATTGAGCATATGCATGATCTGGGCACGGTTGCCCAGCATTATAGCGACTTTTTGCATGTGGTGCGCAAGCCAAAAGAGGTGGTGCGCTTGCTACAAAAATATCGCAGTGGAGAGGAAGAGGCGCAAGGAATCACAGCCTCACAAAAGGCGGATGGTAGCGTGGAGGCACCTGAACCAGAAGAGGAGATGCCCCATTTTAATGTGTGTGTGTTTTGCTCGGCCAGTATCCAAGATGCAGGCTTTTTGGAGCAAGGCTACAAGCTTGGGCAACAGCTGGCGATGCAAGGCTGGGGGTGTGTTTCGGGTGCAGGCAGCACGGGCATTATGGGTCAGGTGGTAGCCGGGAGTGTCTCGAAAGCGGGTTGGTGCGGTGGTTCAAACGTACCGCATATCATTGAAATGGAAGGGTTGCCAGAGGGGCTTGTGTCGTTCTGGCCACGGCCGGATATTTATACACGCATGGAGGTGATGATAGAGCACTCCGATGCCTTTGTGATCATGCCAGGTGGGATGGGTACGTTGCAGGAGGTGTTGGCGCTTGTGTTGTTAAAACAGGCAGGTGACCCGATGATGCAAGGCAAGCCGATTTATATCTGGAACATGGCAAAAGAGGGCAAAGGGCATTTCTGGCAGCCATTGATAGGCTTGCTTACGGCGCATGGTTTTTCCTCCATGGTGCAGGTGATAGAGCAGGAAGAGGCGCTTCTTCTCGGGCTAAAGGAAGCAGCATCCACGCAAAGGAGGGCGTGATGGTTTTAACGGCTGTCGTATTTTTGGGGCTATTATTTGCCTTGTTCAAACCGCTACGTAGTGGCTTTGGCGCGTTGCACGCAGCATTGCTGCTGCTTTTTGCGGGGGCGCATATGCTGTGGCGCTATGATGTGCCAACTTTTTCCAGCGTGGCGGTAGAGCATGTACTGTGGATGCATCTGCTGGTGATTCAGCTGGTGACGTTTGCGGCCTATGGGCGCGATAAATATATCAGTCAGCATGGCGGTGCTTGGCGTGTGCCAGAGCGCGTGCTGCATGGTTTGGCCTTTGCGGGTGGGACCCCGGCGGCGTTTTTGGCGCAGAAATTTTTTCGGCATAAAACCAAAAAGCAGAGCTTTCGCAACTTTTTCTGGTTGGTATTTGTGATCCAAATTGGGTTGATTATTGTGCTAAAGCGCTTCGTTGGATAGTGCAGAAAATACTTGCCTATTTTGCGCGTTGCAGTAGTGTGCGCGCGTTTTCATTTGCAACTTTATAACCATAGGATAGACCATGGCGATTCAACGCACTTTCTCCATTATTAAACCTGATGCTACGCGTCGCAACGTGACCGGTGCAATCAACGCGGTGATTGAAAAAGCAGGCCTGCGCATTGTCGCGCAAAAGCGTGTGCATTTGAGCCGACGTGAAGCGCGCTTGTTTTACGCGGTGCATGAGGAGCGTCCTTTCTTTGAGGAGCTGGTGGAGTTTATGGTTTCTGAGCCGGTTATTGTGCAGGTGCTGGAAGGTGAAGACGCCGTGGCGGCGTACCGCAAGGTGATGGGTGCGACCAACCCGGAAGAGGCCGATGCGGGCACGATCCGTAAAGAATTTGCCTTAAGCATTGGCGAGAACTCGGTGCATGGCTCGGATAGCTTGGAAAACGCGAAGCAGGAGATCCACTTCTTCTTTAGCGATAGCGAAATTGTAGGCTAATCTGTCGTGTTTTTCTCCCGGTTTGGTGTTTGTGTTATTTGTTTAGCCCTGCTTAGCGGCTGTTTGGTCCATGTAGGAGATTTTGGGGCATTCTGGGAAAAAGGGAAAACGCCTTCTGGGCTACTTGGCAAGTGGGTAGCGGTCATGGATGCTGAGGGTAATAGAAAGCCGCCTTCTTTTGTGGTGGAGGCGGTTTCCACGCCAGAGCCACTCCTTAGGCTGCATGTGGAGGCCTTTGGGTTTGAAAAAGAAACGGTGACCGCACGTAGCATACATTATGCAGGCCATGACTTTTTGATGGTTTGGGCTGATAAGGAGTTGGGGCTGGCCAAATACACCTTGCAGGAGGATGTGTTTACTTTTTATCCTTACGATCCTGGATGGGCGAACACGCCTCACCGCATCGAACGCTTAAATGAGCAAAGCTTGCAGGTATGGCTGCAAAAAGCGGCAAAAGAGCCAAAATTTTATAACGCGGCCGTTGCCTTTAAAAGGGTGGATTAAATGCGCTCAGGCGAGAGCGCGGCTTCACGCAACTGCGCGGCAATGACGGTCGGGTTGGCAGAAACGGCGCCAGGATCTTTTTGCTCTGCTTGACCGAGTGCGGTAATGTCTTTGGCAGCGGCTTGGGCCACTACGGTGCTTAGATCTTGCGTTGTTGCTGCTGCTTGCGCTTGGCCATAGTGCGGTTCAAGTGCCGCTAGAATTTCCTTCTCGCTGTAGGAAAGGGCTGCGCCAGGGCGGCAGCGAATGCTGCTTAGAAGGTCATTTTGTTGGCTTGCATTCAAGCCGGAATCTGGGTGCATTAACTCCTTGTGGGCTTCCTGTTTGGCGACCAATGCGCCATAGATTTTTTCCGATACCGCGTCCAACTTATCCTTATCTTTGGGTTTTAAGGTTTCGCCGCGCTCTGCCAGTATTGCTTGCTTGCCCGAAAGGTAATTATATGTTGTTTCTAACTGCTGCAAATCATAAGCACCAAGCAGCGGGTCATTTGGATCGTTAAAACGATCGCGCAAATCACCTTTCACCGCTTGCTTGTGCTCATCTCTTTTCATGTCTTCTTGGTACATTTTGGTCAATCCGGTGATATCGCCTGTATCCGCTATAAGGCCTTTGCCAGAAGTAAAGCCATAGGCATCCAAAGATTGTTGGCGTGCGCCCTCATAAGTAACATGCGCCATGCCAGGGTTAAGAGCAGAGGTCAGGGCGGCAGCTCCATTATTTCGTAGTTCTGCCATAGCTTTGCCAAAATCATCATGTTTGTCACCGGTGAAGAGCCCCTTAATGCCATGATAGCCAGCTTTGATGACGCCTTCTGCTGCCCAGGCAACAGGTGCAGCAACCGGAGTGGTTTGTGCTCCGTGCTTAAAGTTTTTGAATAGATTGCCTGCTTTTTCTAGTAAGCCGCCGGCAGCTTTGCGGCCCACTTGTTCCGTTACGCCGGTGCTATTGGCCATCTCGATGGCAGCAGAAGCGAGTTGGTCTCCGCCGCCTTCTTCTCCTTTGAGTATCTTATCAACGGCATCTGCGCCTTTTTGTGCGGCTTTGATGGTGCCGGTCACATTGCTGGAGCGGCTTGGAATATCGGGTTTAGGAGCAATATCCAACGCAGATTTGAGCGCGTTACCAGATTGCTTCACAAGCGTGCTTTCAATCGTACTTTGGGTTTGTGAGTCTGGTTTAACCATGATCTTCTAGGTGCTATGTTCCTCTCTATTTTGCTACTTTAACATGCGTTTGGTTAAAGGAGTGTTAACGCAGGGTCGATCAATACCCATGAGGCACGCCGAGGCATGCCTCACGCAAAAGAGATATCGCCTTTGATCACGCGTTTCAGCGCTTTGGGGTAGCACGCATGCTCCGCCTGGTGGATGCGAGTGGCAAGGCTTGCTTCACTGTCATCCGGCAGAATCGCTACTTCCTGCTGGAGAATAATCGGGCCGCTATCCATCTCAGCCGTCACAAAATGCACCGTGCAACCGGTCGTGGTGGCTTTTGCGGCCAGCGCGTCACGGATCGCATGCGCGCCTTTAAACGCCGGGAGCAGGGAAGGGTGAATAT
>JANQHP010000157.1 GCA_028282625.1 Rickettsiales bacterium
ACTGGCCCATGGTCCACTGCGCGCGTGCGTTGCCATGACGCGCGGCCCGGCACATCCAATACAGTGCGGCTCTGGGGTCGGCGCGCCCTTCCAGCCCACCTTCCAGGTACGATTGCGCCAGACGGTATTCCGCGTAAATATCGCCCTGCACGGCGTAGCGCTTCAAGCGCTCACGTTTGGAAGCAAGCTCGGCGGCCCCCACCAGCATGGCCGGCGCGGTGGTGATGGCGGTGGTCGCCGGGTTACAGGCGGCCAGCAGCAGCACAAGGCAGAGGCTTATCGCACAGCCTGGCGATGGATGGCGTGCTGCTTGCGATGGGTGTGGGGTGGCCATGGTGGTGTTTTAGGCGGGGTTTAAGGCCCGCCGCGGCGATAGATTTCGCAGCTGGTATCGGGCCAGGCGGCCAGTAGCACGGCGGCACGCTCTTTTTCCAGATCGGTTAAGGTGCCGGCAATGCAGTCGCGACTGGCGGCGGCTTTTTCGTGCCCTTTCTGATCGGCGAGGGTGTAATAGACGAGTGCGAGCACGGGATCATAGGGGATAATTTCGCCTTCAAACTGGGTGGCTCTTTTGTAGATTTCCCCCACTTCATAGAGTGCGTCGCGCTGCCCGGCCTTGGCGGCCTGGCAATACCAATAGAGCGCCTTCACCCGATCGTGAAACGGGCGGTCGTCGCAGCAATAGGCCTTGCCCAGATTATATTGTGCTTCCACGTCGCCGCGACGCGCGAGCAGCTCCCAGGCACGGAGTTCGGCCTGCGCCCGCGCTTTTTCGGTACCCTTGATCGCAAGATTGAGACAGCCGCCGAGCATGATGAGTAGCAGTGGTGCGACAAGCAGCACAACCAGTGGCTTACGCGGCATGGGATACCTCCTCCGGTGCTTCAAGTGCGGCGATAATGGCATCTCCCATGGCCTGACACCCGATTTGGGTAGCACCTTCCTGCATGATGTCGCCGGTACGAAGCCCTGCGCGGAGCACCTGCGCGATCGCGGCTTCCACCTGATCGGCGAGGTCGCTTCGCCCAAGCGAATAGCGCAGGCCCATCGCCAGGCTCAAGATGGTCGCGATTGGGTTGGCCTTATCCTGCCCTGCAATATCGGGTGCGGAGCCATGCACGGGTTCATAGAGGGCAGATTGCGTGCCATCGTCACGCTTTTGCCCGAGCGAGGCCGAAGGCAGCATGCCCAGCGAGCCAGTCAGCATCGCCGCGCAATCGGAAAGAATATCGCCAAACATGTTGGTGGTGACCATCACATCAAACTGCTTGGGGTTACGCACCAACTGCATGGAGGCATTGTCGACATACATGTGGGAGAGCTCGATGGAGGGGTATTCACGCTGATGCAGGTCGATCATCACCTCACGCCAGAATTCGGTGGCCTCCAGCACGTTGGCCTTATCCACCGAGCACACGCGGCTATCCCTGGCAGCGGCAAGATCAAAGGCGACGCGCCCAATGCGCTCAATCTCGGAAGTGGTATATTCGAGTGTATTGAAGCCACGCTTTTGACCATTTTCAAGCGTTTCCACGCCACGCGGCTGACCGAAATAAATGCCGCCGGTCAGCTCACGCACGATCAGGATATCCAGCCCTGCAATCACCTCACGCTTTAAGGTGGAGGCTTCGGCCAGCTCGTCAAAGACGATGGCCGGGCGGAGATTGGCAAAAAGCTCCAGATGCTTGCGGATGCCAAGCAGCCCTTTTTCCGGACGCACGGCAATATCCAGTGGTTCCCATTTCGGGCCGCCGACCGCGCCGAGCAAAATCATATCCGCCTTGCGCGAGGCATCCTGCGTGCTTTGCGGAAAAGGGTGGCCCTCCGCGTGATAAGCCGCACCGCCGAGCAGGCCTTCTTCCAGCGTGTGGGCAAGCCCTTGCGTTTGGCACCAGGCCAGCACCTTGACCGCTTGAGCCACAACCTCCGGGCCAATCCCGTCGCCGGGCAAAAGCAGGATGTGAGGGGGCGTATGCATGGGAAGAGGGCAGCTATTACGGTGTGTAGCAGGCGATTTGGTGGGTTCGGTCGCAATCATAGGGCCCGATTTCACCATCAGAGGCTACCCCGCCGCCGATATACGTGCCATTGTCCGAGGTCCAGCCCAAACAATTTGTCACAGCAAAGCCACCCCAATGGCCATCCATGCCACCAATCCAGGCGGTGCTAGTTGGGTAGTCCACGGTGCCAGAACGGTAAAGGTCTTCAATGGTGGCCATGCGGGAGGTGGAGTCAACTGTTTGCTCCTGGCAATATTCGTTGGCGGCCTGAATGCCGGCGCCAACGACATCATCCAGATCGGTAAAGTCGCCTGTGCTGCCGCTGTTCGTCGCATTGCCAATATAATACCTAATCGTGCCCGGACGTTCCGCAAAAATGATCACCGAGCCGGAAACCCCTTTTTCGGCCCAGACCACCAGATCGTCAAAATAGGTGGCTTGCGTGTCTCCATCGTTGTAGGTGGTATCCACAAAAGTGGTGTCGCCATCGCAATTTTCCAGATTGAGCGCATCGGTGCCGCCGCCGGTATTGCAGGCATTGACCAAGGCGCCGGTTTGGTAGGTATAGGCGCCCTCGGCATCCTTGCCGTGGGAAAGGATGACGTAGCTCGCCTCGCTGGTCAGCGTGTTGCCGCCGGCGTCTTCGATGGTGATGGAGCCGTTATTCGCGCTATAAAGTGCACTGTTATTTCCGTGATTGGTGACCATGGCGTAGAGATAGCGGTTGCCCCAGGGGTCAATGGCGTAGTTCGGATGTAACCCAAGATTACGCCAGGGTACGCCACCAAAATGGACGGTGCCTGAAACGGTGGTATTACCATCGGTGGTATCATCGCACGTTTCTGCTGACCTGCCAAATGAGGCAGTATCGGGCGCATTCACAAGGGAACTGACGCAAGGTATATGGCTGTGCTTTTGCAAATATTCATTCATGGCTTCCTGGATGGTGGTGAGCTCTTCGCGCGCTTCTTTGACTTTGGCACTCCGCAGGATGGAGGTGGCGCCTAGCAGGGTGGAGCCCACAATCAGGGAGATAATCACCAGCACCACCGAAAGCTCAATCAGCGTGAAACCGTTTCTATGTTGATGCATCAAGCCGTTCATCCCTCCTCCTATGGTTCGTAGCAGGTGATGTAATTGGTAATATTGCAGGCATCAATGGAAATGGCGCCGGTGGATGTAATGGCCCCTCCACGATGCGCATTGCTGCTACTGGTCCATCCCAGGCATTCGTTGACAGCAGTACCACCCCAATTGCCGCCCAAGCCCCCGATCCAGGCATTGGCCGTGGGGTAAACCAGCGTGCCCGCGATATACAAATCATCAAGGGTGGCCATGCGTGCATCAGTGTTGCCTGTTTTATCTTTACAAAACGTATTGCCTCCCTGAACGCCACCATCTGTGAGCGTGGAGATATCTGCGAAGTCGCCATCGACAGAAACAGGACCCACATCCTGCCAATAGGTGATGGTCGCCTGACGCACTACACCCACCGGGTTTTGCGCATTCTCTTTTTTGGTGCCCCACACGATAAAATCATCGAAAAAGTTTGCGGCCACATCGCCGTCATTATACGGGTAGGCATAAAATATTTCGTTGTTATCGCAATTCCCTGTGTTTCGGACGTCTGCGTTGCCGGTGTTGCACGCTTCCGCCAACACGCCTGTTTCCGCGGTGTAGGCCCCTTCCCGATCCGGCCCGTGGGAAAGGACTACGTAGCCGGCATTAAACGGATCTTGCAGATTGACGCCGGTATAATACATGGTGGCACTTGCGGCTCCAGGGGTGATCACAAAAATGGTGCCCACCCCATCGGTAGCATCTTCGTAGGTGGCCGCGTCAATCGCCTGACCGCTGGAAACGACGTAAAGATAACGACTACCCCAGGGGTCAATGGCCGCAGAAGCAGGCAGGCCCAACTGTTTGGTGGGCAAGGCGCCAATATGGATATCCGTATAGGTTGAAGTGCCGGCAAGCGGGGAGGCATCCACTACCGTTCCGCCACCACCGATCGCCACGGTGCAATCGGGTGCTTCTTCGCCGAAATCGGCGGTGTCCATATCGGCCACACGTGAGGCCGCGCAAGGAAGGAAGCCGTTGATGGTCACGTAGTTTTCCAGCGCCTCCTGGATGGTGGCAAGCTCCTCCTGCACGGCGGTGATTTTGGTGCTACGGATAATGTTTAAGCCCACGAACAACCCGCCCCCGGTCAAAAGCGCGATAATAATCAGCACGACCGACATTTCCACCAGGGTAAAGCCCGCCACACGCCGCAAAACACGCCGTGATTTCTCTCGCACGCACGAAAGGGAAGGGCCGAAAAAAGAATGCATCATCGGTGCAAAACCAGTTGTTACCAAAAGACGTTTTTCACTTTAAGTATAGAGCCACACTGGCAAAATGTACAGTAGAGAATGGTGCGCAAAGCACCCTCTTTTTTCGTGTTGTTTTCACCTTGCCCTTTTTGTTGATTTGTAGTAAATTTACTGCATGTCGATGCTAGATACTCTTCAGCACTCTATTGTAAAAATCTTTTTAGATGGGCAAGAATGTGGAACCGGTACCGTGCTGGCAGACTGCCAAGTGGTTACGTGTCTGCATGTGATGGATCAACGTTTTCAAAGCTTGGATTATACGGAGTTAAAAGGTGGAGAGGGCGACCCTTATAGGCTGGAGATTGAACTGGAGTATGAGGGGGAGCGATACTCGGCAACATGTTTGCGCGGCAATCAGCATCATGATACCTGCTTGTTGCATGTCCCCACACTAAATGCCCCCCCCCTCTCCTTGCTGCCCGAAGGAAACGCATTAGCAGAAGGAGAAGTGGTCTATAGCTGTGGCTATAGCGCAGAAAATGGCCTACTTAAAGGAAATGGCGTAATCCGGCACATCAACCACATGCCTTCCAAAGAAGCACCACTTGTCATGCACAGTGCCCCCACAGAAAGTGGGTGCAGTGGAGGTGCATTAGTCAACACTAAGGGTCAGTTGATTGGCATGCAATGTTTTCATGTAGCAAGCCTCCCTGTCGTATGGATACGCGCCCTACAAGAACGGAGCGACCACACTATTATACCACGCTCTAGTGGCCTCTATACCGAAGTGGATCACTTTCATCTAGCTTACAGCGCAAGCCGCTCCCTGCCCAGCAATCAGGTGCCTTTGATGGAATGGGTGCTCGGCCAACCCACGAGCCAATTTGCTCTAGAAAGCTTTGTCCTCTCAGTCGATTTGGGTCGCCTATACCAGCAACAAGAAGACAATACAGAACCTATCCAACAGGCACTCCACCTGGCCCTTGCCAATCCACCTGCAGGCACAATGCCTTTAGATTGGGCCGAAGTTATTACCAGGAAACATCCTCAAGGCTATGATGCGTATCTTGTTTTGAGGCAATCCATACTGAAACTTTTGGAATCAGAACCATCAACACCTGAAAATGACCTCACAAAAGCACTCTCACATCTAGAAATTGGTAATCATTATTACTTTTATGACAAAGCAGAAGATAACATGCTCAAAGCTCTGGAGCATTACACACATACTATCGCATGTTGTGATGCGCTAATAGCGCAACACCCAAAAGAAGGGTGGGATGACGCTCAAAAAACAGCATTTAGCACCACAATGCTTTGTGCACTCCGGCAGTCCGCAAAAATTCACAAAGAGGCAGCTAATATTCCCGAAGCAACGCAGATGTTAGTGCGCCATATCGAACAAAAAATTTTGGGATTTAAAGAACAAACTGGAGAACAAACCCTCGACAATGAGACGTTAGATTTGCTATTTGCAGGCTCATACCAATCTTGCTTTGTCTCCCAAAAAGAAGAAAGCCCACATGGAGCCACTTCAAACTCTGTCCAGAAGGTAGTGATAAAAGATCTTGTAAAGGAAAGGCTTAATAAATACTGGCCAGAAGAACAAGCCAGATCGCTTCTCTAGACACTGTTATTAAAATATAGTGTCTAGAGACCACCCCATCGCATCTGCCAGAATGCAACCCACCCTTAAAAAAGAGCGCAGATAAAGTAAACCAACCCTTAAAAAGGTGGCCCCGGGTGGTGGTGTGGTGGTGGGCCCGGGACCATAAAGAAAAAACAAAAATGTTTGGTTGGGCTTGAAAAAAATGCCTGCGCTTTTTTGCTTGCAAAAGCGTGGGCTGCCCGAATAGGAGCAAACAGCAAAGTTACGTTTCTTGGCTGCTTTTACCTGAATGCTAGCCTAGCGCCCCAATCTTGTTTTGGGAAGAGAAAAGATGCATTTTTTGTCTTTTTTCTTCCTAAGAAAACCCCTGTCGTACCTTTTTGGTCTTTCAAAGGCGCAAGATTGCAAGGTCTTTTGCTTACGCGGCCTTTTTGTTTTCGTTTAAGGCGGCTTTTGCTTGCTCGGCGAGCGAGGCGAAAGCTTCAGGCTCATTGACGGCGAGTTCCGCCAGAATTTTACGGTCCAGCGCAATGCCTGCCTGACTTAAACCATGCATGAATTGTGAGTAAATCAACCCATGCTGACGCGCGCCGGCATTGATCCGGGTGATCCACAGGCGACGAAAGTCCCGCTTGCGCGTGCGGCGATCGCGATAGGCATATTGCAGGGATTTTTCGACCCTAGTCAGTGCCAGACGATAGCAATTTTTGGCACGGCCGCGGAAGCCTTTGGCCATTTTGAGGACTTTTTTGTGACGCTTTTTATTAACGCTACCGTTTTTTGCCCGAGACATATTCTTACCTACCTACTTGTTCTGCTTGATTAGCCGTAAGGCATGAATTTTTTGACAATGCGTGCATCGGCATCGCTCAGCACGGTGGTGCCACGCTGATTGCGAATCTGTGCCTTGGTACGCTTGACCATGCCGTGCTGTTTGCCCGCCTGGTTGCTCCGCACCTTGCCTTTGGCGGTTAAGGAGAAACGTTTTTTGACACCACTTTTGGTTTTAAGCTTGGACATGGTACAACACGATGTAATTTAATAATAAATGCAATTTTGCCGCTTGTTTTTAAGGGCTTTTTTGTTCTAAAAACCCTCTTTCAAGGCGAAGTGTGCGGGTCTATCTACTGCAAAGATGCTCACCTGCCTCTTCCCACAAGGGGCGCTACGTATAACCCTATCTTAAGCAGAGTGCAAGGGCTTTTTAGATGAAGTCGAGCTTTTTCCCAAGCGGGCTGCCAGAAAGCTGGCCGCGCTCCATCACACGGTGCCCACGGATGATGGTGTGGGTGACTTCGCCGCGCAGCTCCATGCCATCAAAAGGGGTCCAGCCGGACTTGCTGGCCATATCTGCATCACGCAGGGTGGTGGAGCCTTTTAAGTCGACCAAGGTGAAATCGGCATCGTAACCACGCGCGATGCGGCCTTTTTTGACCATGCCATAAATACGCGCCGGGTTGCTGCAGAGTAGATCAACCATCCGTTCCAGGGTGAGCCTGCCCTCCAACATATGGTGCAGCATGAGCGGTACAATGGTTTGCACGCCCGGCATGCCTGCGGGGGAAGCAGGGTAGGGCTTCGCCTTTTCTTCCAGCGTATGCGGCGCGTGGTCGGAGCCGACCACATCCACCACGCCGCTGGCAATGGCTTTCCACAGCGCTTCTTTGTGACGTGCTTCGCGAATCGGCGGGTTCATCTGCATGCGTGTGCCAAGCCGCGCATATTCCTCCGCACTTAAGGTCAGATGCTGCGGGGTGACTTCCACGGTGGCGATATCTTTATATTCCGCAAGCAGTTCCAGCTCTTCTGCGGTGGTGATGTGCAATACATGCACCGGATGACCGGTTTTGCGTGCGATATTGAGTACGCGGCGCGTGGCACGGATGGCGGATTCTTCGTCCCGCCAGATGGGGTGGGTGGCCACATCACCCGACGCATCGGCCAAATGCTTGCGCTCACGCAGGCGCGGCTCGTCTTCGGCATGGATCGCAGCGCGGCGCGTGGAGTGGGTGAAGATTTCTTCAATCGCTTCGTCCTGCTCGACCAGCAAATTGCCGGTGGAAGAGCCCATGAAAATCTTGATGCCCACGCAACCGGGCAAATGCTCCAGCCGGTGCCAATCGACCCCTTTTTCCGGGGTGCCGCCGACAAAAAAGGCATAATCACACCAGGCGCGATTTTGCATGCGATCCAGCTTATCCTGCAGGGCCTCTGGCGTGGTGGTGGCCGGGTTGGTGTTGGGCATCTCGCAGATGGCCGTCACCCCGCCCAGTACGGCGCTACGCGTGCCGCTTTCCAAATCCTCCTTATGCGTATTGCCCGGCTCACGAAAATGAACCTGCGAATCGATGATGCCTGGCAGCACATGCAGGCCGGTGGCATCCACGGTTTCGGCTGAATCCTGCTCGCCAAGCGCACCAAGTGCCACGATATGGCCTTGTTTGATGCCCACATCAATGGACTCCCTGCCGGAAGGGGTCAGCACGGTGCCGCCGGTGATTTTGAGATCAAACATGGGGGGTAATGTAGCGCGTGTGGTGGGGGTTGTCCACTGTTTCAGGAACCAGGAGGCAGGATGGTTCGGTGTTCAGGGTTTTAAGTGTGTCCCCTCATCCGCCTTCGTGTTTCGTACTACGGCGCGACAAGGAGCCAAGGGATGACGAAACACTTGCAATGCACCACTCCACTCCCACCCCTAAGCTCTAAATACTAACATATCCTTAAAAAAACTTGACAGAGAGAGCAATCCGCTACCCTTAACCTCAAGACTTATACGCCTTCAGAAAAACCTCAAGGCCACTGCTTCCGTGCTGTAAAGCACGAACATTGTGATGTGTAAAAACAATGGGAAAATAGTGGCGTTGCTGTGTCTTTTTTAAGGATGATAGGTCAAAAAAACAAGGGGAGGTAACCCCGATGATCGATCAACAAGACTACCGTGTCGTTGGCGAGGAGCTCTTTAAAGATGTGCTGGCATTGCTTGAAAGGGGCGAGGCATTTCAAGCGTTAGGCACAGATAAGGAGACACGTGTTCTCTACTTTGTCCGGATGGCACTGTTACAGAATCAAATTCTCTTATTCAACAACGTCTTGACAGCTTCTGGTGCCAATAAACTCAACACATTGCTTGATGAAAGCGAGCGTGTGTTGGAAATCCTGCGCCATCCGGAAACAAGCGCGTGCCTTTACCTTTTGGAGGGGATACGCGCAACACTTCTGGTACAGTATCCTGCACTACAACTCCATTGGAAGCCAAGCTTCATGATGATCATGAACAACGCGACGCGGTTGTACAGTCAAGCGTGGGCCTACCTGAGGAATGAAATAAGCTCTTTCGAAGAGTGGTCAGGCTGCCCAAAAATCCGAAAAACAGACGCAAGCCGGCACTTTGTGTTGACACTGGATCTATTTCTGAGCGTGGAATACCCGCCACCGATCTCCCGTCTGAAGCCCGAAAACATTCATCGGCCTTTGCTTGCCCGGTGCAGAGATGCGCTGGGAAAAGCATACAAAAAAACCAACGACTCAGCCATACAGGGTCATATGCGTCCGGTGATGAAGCGGCTTGGCGAGCTGCTTCCAGCATAACCCCAGCCACACATCATTTGAATCACACAGGCCGCCTTCCAAGCGGCCTGTTTCTATTTCTAACACAGCTTTTTGATACAAGACCAGGCAACGGAGTGTGCTTTAAGCCTTACGAATTTTCTGCTCCAGCGTTGCCATTTTCTGGCCGCGCAGTGCCTCGCCCAGCGCGCGGTTCACGCGTAAATCCACAAAATGCGACGCCGCCTTTTCCAGCTGCTGCACTTCCCAGTCAATACCGTCGCGGTCTTCGCCTTGTAGCATTGCCTTCAAGCGGTTGGCCTGGCCATCCAGCATGTCGCGTTGCTCTGCGTTTAGCAACGTGCCGTC
The DNA here is from genome assembly GCA_028282625.1 of Rickettsiales bacterium. Classification (GTDB taxonomy): domain Bacteria; phylum Pseudomonadota; class Alphaproteobacteria; order Rickettsiales; family UBA8987; genus JANQHP01. The sequence continues at coordinate 9,840 of JANQHP010000157.1, forward strand.
TGCTTGTAACGCAGATTCCAGCGCAGATAAAGCCCTTTCTGCTTCTAACTTCGACTCCGCCAAAAGCCGCTGGGTGATATCCTCGCGCGCATGTTCCATGCTCTCGCGCAGCATCGCCTCCATCTGCTCCGGCGGCAGGCCATACGAAGGCTTGACCGCGATTTCCGCGTGGGTGCCGGTGGTGGTTTCCCGCGCGCTAACGGTCAGCAGCCCGTCTGCATCCAGCGCGAAGGTGACCTCAATTTCTGCCGTACCCGCCACCATGGGCGGAATGTTTTTCAGTTCAAACTTTGCCAGCGAGCGGCAATCACTCACCATGTCCCGCTCACCCTGCACCACGTGGATCTGCATACCGGTTTGGCCATCTTGATAGGTAGTAAAGCTTTGGGAAACGGTGGCGGGAATCGGCGTATTGCGGCCGATAATCACCTCCACCAACCCGCCCATGGTTTCCAGCCCCAGCGAAAGCGGGGTGACATCCAGCAGCAAATTGTCGCTGCCCTGGGTGAGGCTTTCTGCCTGCATCGCTGCGCCGATGGCCACCACCTGGTCCGGATCCACATTGGTGAGCGGCTTCTGGTGGAAGCAGGCGGCCACTGCTTCACGCACCAGCGGCATGCGGGTGGCGCCACCCACCAGCACCACGCCATGAATGTCTTCCATAGTCACCCCGGCATCTTCCACCACCTGCAGGCACGCCTCCAGCGTGCGTTCGACCCATGGCGCGGCGAGTGTTTGCAGGGTTGGCACGTCCAACTCCGCCTCGATTTCCTGGCCGGCCACTTCGATGGTCCAGGCCACTTTCTCGTGTTCGCTCAGATATTCCTTCATCCCGCGTGCGGCCTTCAGCACCGCCGCCACATCCGCCGGTTGTAACGCGGTGCCTTTGAGATGTTGCGCCACAAAATGCTGCATAATCGCCCGGTCGATATCATCGCCGCCAAGACTGCCATCCCCGCCGGTGGCGAGCACCTGAAACACGCCTTTTTCCATCTTCAGCAGCGAGATATCAAACGTGCCGCCGCCCAAATCATAGATGGCATACAGCCCTTCAGCACCCTGATCCAGGCCATACGCCAGGGCCGCGGCGGTGGGCTCGTTCACCAGGCGGAGTACTTCCAAGCCGGCAAGCGTGGCGGCATCTTTGGTGGCCTGGCGCGCCGCATCATCAAAATAGGCCGGCACGGTAATCACGGCGCGATCCACCTCGTTTTCCAACGTTTTTTCCGCCCGTTTTTTCAGCGCGCGCAAAAGGTCGGCCGAAATTTCCACCGGCGTTTTGGAGGCCGCGCCCAGCTTCACCTGCACCGGCCCATCACGCTTGCTTTCATCCAGCATGAAGGGCAACAGCGCCGCGCTTTCCTGCACATCGTGCAAGCCCTTGCCCATCAGGCGTTTGATGGAGCGTATGATGTGCGGCGCTTTGACATCCGCGCCCACGCCAAGCAGTTTGCCATCATCGTCATATCCGGCGACCGAATCCAGCAGCAGCGCGCCATCTTCCCCGGGGATGATCTCCTGCACGCCGCTATTGGCAATGGCGACTAAGGAGTGGGTGGTGCCCAAATCAATCCCCACACTGGCTTTACCCTGATGCGGCAAGGGGCTTTGCCCCGGTTCGTGTATGTCAATCAGCATGGCGTTCCTTCTTATTTCTAAACCGAAAATGCTGGTTGTAAATGGCTAGTCCCAGCACCAGTGCACATCCGATAAGGCCGATCAATTCGAAGAGAATCAGCAATATGTCATCTGTAAACACTATCACATACAACAATGCAACGACGCACATGTACGTCCAAATAAGCCATGCACTGATCGAGACATCTTTGGAGGCACAGTCGGCCTTAATCAGGCTGCGGATTTGCGGCAAATAGGCCACAATCCCCACCACAAGATTAGCCGACATCAACCAAATGAGAATGTCTTTTACAAGTTCGCTCATAGTGTGTTCCTTTGTGTTTGTTACGACTGGATCCCGCGGTTAAACCGCGGGATGACAGGGGTTGGGTGAAGTGTAGGAGTAAAGAGCATCGTCATACCGCGACTCCGATCGCGGTATCCAGCTAATGGCATATCTCTTCATACAAATCTTTCCACTCCGTATTCTCTTCCTCAATCAATGCTAGTTTCCACTTTCTAGGCCATTCTTTCAGTCGCTTTTCGCGTTTTATGGCAGATTCCGCCGTTTCATGCACTTCATAATAGACCAACCTGTTCACATCATATTTCTGGGTAAAACCCTCCACCACTTTCTGTTTATGCTCCCATATGCGTTTTGGCAAGTTGGAGGTCATGCCGATATAGAGCGTTCCATTTTGTTGGCTGGCTAATATGTAAACTACGAATTGCTTTTTCATTTTTACTGGATCCCGTGGTCAAGCCACGGGATGACGAAGCCTTTATTTTTCATGACTGGATCCCGCGGTTAAACCGCGGGATGACGGTTTTTTGCTTCAGCTTTATCTCACGTCCAAATTTTTCGCAGTAATGCAGGCGGATGGTGGCGTGTGCTGCTTCTTCGTATGTTTCTGATGCCAGTAATGCTGCCAGCCTATCCAGGCATGCCTGCTGCTGTTGCTGATGTTCTTGTTGCAGTGCAGCAATGGCTTTGGCAGTTTCGGCGGCAGCCAGTGCCTCACGCTGTTCCATGGCTTCCATCAGCAGGGTTTGGTCCGGCGTGATGGTGCTGTTGTCACGATTCACGATTATGCCCTGCAGGGAAAGTAGATATTCGGCGCGCTTTAGCGGATCCTTCAATGTCTGATAACCATCATTCACCCGCGCGCTGGCCTGTGCCGCCTGGGCACGCGTTTGTTGATCCGCGCCCACCATGCGGTCCGGATGTGTTTCCTGCTGCAACCGCACATAGGCTTGCTGCAGCGCAGCATCTTCCAACGCAAATTGTTGTGGCAGGCCGAAGAGAGTGAAGTAATCAGCGGTGAGGAGGGTCATACGCTAGACATGGAAGCTCTCGCCGCATCCGCACTGCCCTTTGACATTCGGGTTTTGGAAGGTAAAGCCGGATTTGAATTTTTCCTGCACAAAATCCATCTCCGTGCCCAGCAGATACATCGCGGCTTTGGGGTCGATCAAGATACGAAACTCGGCATCGTCATCACTTTCGGCGTCCAGCGGGTAGCGCACCACCTCCTCAAACTTTTGAATGTCATCGGCATATTCAATGGTGTAGGCCAGGCCCGAACAGCCGCCCTTGCGCACGCCCACGCGAATGCCTACGGAATCCTTGCCGCGCTGCGCAAGCAAATGCTTCACCTGACTGGCCGCTTGTTCTGTGATGGTGATGGGGTGCATGTTTGTGTTCTGTGTTCCGTGTTTGTTATTCGTCATACCGCGGTTTAACCGCGGTATCCAGAGTGACATACTCTATGCTTTTTACTGGATCCCGTCGCCTAAGCCACGGGATGACGGGGGTTGATAAAAAATGATATCAACGACTACCCTTCCGCTTCCTCCTGCTTGTCCTTATAATCCTCAATCGCGGCTTTGATCGCGTCTTCGGCCAGCATGGAGCAGTGGATTTTCACCGGCGGCAGGGAAAGCTCCTGCGCGATTTGGGTATTTTTAATCGCATGAGCTTCGTCCAAATTCTTGCCCTTGATCCATTCGGTCGCAAGCGAGCTCGAGGCAATGGCCGAACCGCAGCCAAAGGTTTTGAACTTGGCGTCTTCAATCACACCGTCTTCACTCACTCTGATCTGCAATTTCATCACATCGCCGCAGGCCGGCGCGCCGACCAGGCCGGTGCCTACATTCTCCTCTTCTTCGTCCATCCGCCCGACATTGCGGGGATTCTCATAATGATCGATGACTTTTTCTGAATATGCCATAATATTGCCTCCGGCTAGTTATTAGAATTGAGAGTTGAGAGTTGAGTGACTTTGCCACTTTTTTCTGTAAGTGCTTTGATTAGCCCGCTGAGTATTTTTGCCAATTCGGTGGTTTGACCGAGTGTTTCATTTGCCGTACCGGCATCGATAAAACGCAAGCGTTCCGCGATAGAAATCTGCGTTTCCACTTCGGCTAAAGAGCCATAAGCAATATTACAAAAACGCACATATTCGTTGGTGGATTTCTTAGAGCTTCCTTCGGCGATATTGGAAGGAATAGAAACCGCAGCGCGGCGTATTTGACTTGTCAGCCCAAAGCGTTCTTCAGAAGGAAACGTCGCACTTAATGTATAGATATGCTCCACTAAATCCATGGCTTTTTGCCAGGCAATCAAATCTCTGTAATTCTTTATTGTTGTCATCACTCAATCCTAAACTCTAAACTCTCACCACGCCTCTAATGTCCCGCCCATTCAATGGCGTTGATATCAATGCCTTCTTGTGCCATGTCCCATAGCGGGCTTAGATCGCGTAATTTTTGCACGTTCTTGCTCACGATCTCAATCGCGGCGTCTATTTCCTCCTCGGTGGTG
>JANQHP010000161.1 GCA_028282625.1 Rickettsiales bacterium
CTCGCTTGCCATAAGGGCCATGCTCTTCCTGATGCAAATAACGCAATGTCTTGGTTTTCCACCTGTTAGTACCACCGCATGAATCCTGATATTTACCCCAATTCCACTCACTCACCTTCACCCAGGTTGGCTCTTTGATCAGCACTTTTTCTAGTGAATCCGCGGTAATAACATCCCCCTGCGCATTCACAAAATTCCCATCCAAATCTGTCTTATAGACCGTGTTGGTTTCTTCCACATAAGCAACATGTCGTCGCTGCCTTGCGTCCGTACCATCCTCATTGTTAATGCTCTCATCTAAAATCAAAAAGTCACCAGGCCGCGCTTCACTTAAGCCCTTATAGGTCAGATGCAGCGGTGTATCTTCACGCTGTTGCATCTCCAACCAGTCTGGCACTTTGTTGTTGTTGATTTTATCCCATAAATGTGCACCGGGAAGCGCATCAGAGGCATAATCCGGGCTAGGGAAACCACGGCCCATCAATGGCCATAAAATATAGTTCGTTTCCACTCTCCAGGAAGCATTGTCACTCCCCTCATCTTCCAGCACAGGGTAAGCCACCGGTATCATCACCCCGCCACGCTTAAGCACATAAGCCTCCGACATGCCTTCGGCAAACGTCACCTTCGCATCGGGCAGGCAATTCAACCCAAACCACTTAATGCTGCGCGCCTGTGCCAGCTCCAGCTCATGTTTACCGCCAATATCACAACCACGGATCCCAACCACCGCCTCCTGCGCGCGGCTACCAATACGCCAGTCCTGATTGTCTACCGTTGGCCAGGAGGAAACATCCCGCTCGCGGAACACTTCACTCATCGCCTTCACACCTTGATTGTATTTCTCCTCATAAAAATCCTTCACACGCTGCTCGGTGTCCGTTCGCGCCGGTCCCACCCCATAAAGCCTGCTGGTATCAATGCCGTATTTCTCCACTTCCTCTTCACTCATCACCTCCACCGGATAAGGAATGGTCGGCTCCATATAAGGTGCTTCCACATCACGTACCGCCGATTGGAATACCAGATCCGGATGTTTATGACCAAAGCCACCGGACTCATATTTCACCGGCAACTTCGCCAAAATATTGGGCTCCTCACCCGACCAGCGGATATTTTCCGGATCAATGCTCATACGCAGGGAACCCGAATGCTGTGCCTCGGTTACCGCACACACATTATCCACCGTGCCGCCGCTTGGGTCATCGCTAATATTGACCTTCAACGTTTCGTAACGCACCGCCGTGGAAGGCGCAATCCCGTTGGAAATGTCACGCGTCAGCACCGGGCAGGCTTTGGCTCTCGCCTGATAGTAACATTGCAACCAACGCTTATACGGTCCGTAATCCTTACACACCGAAATCGTAGGAAGTCCTTCCGTCGCCGACCCCATAAACACACCATTCATGAGCACGTGCTGTTCGCAGGTGCAGAAATTTTCATTGCAACGCGTGGTACGCATGTCATCGGGCGGGCACTCACACCAGAAACCATAAGGCTCTTCGGGCTCTTCCCAATCCACCGTGGACTCATTCGGGTCAACACTGCCACCACTTTCTCGTGCCGCTGCTCTTTCCGAGCGCTTCTTCATCTCTTTAAACGCCTTGCCTGCCTCCTTGTTCATAATGCCCCACAGCACCATCGCACCGCCCGTGCACGCATCGCCATTCACCAAAATAGGTGCCGCCATCGCAGGATTATAAAATGGATTAGGCACCGTTCCAAAAGCAGGAATCTGCACCAACACAAAGGAGGCCCACATCAAATCCAGGCACACATCATTAATCTTACCGGCCATGTCGGTCGGCAAGAAGTCTAAAAACTCCGCTTTCTTGTTGTTTTTACAATCAATGGCCGCCTTAATATATTTATAGGCCATATAGCCGTGCATCGCTGCCATTAGCTGCCCCATCGTATTCGCACTAATGCCACCACCCTGCTGCTGGCCACCCTGTGGAGGGGCCTGTCCACCGGTCGTGCCGGCTTCAGGATTGTCGCTTTCGCTTTCCAGCGCCTCTTTGGCCGCATCAATATGCCCGAGCGCCTCGGCTGCATTCACACCAATGCACACCCAACGCATCACCTCCAACATGGTGGCATAAGCCGCAGGCCCCATAAAGGCGGATAGATGAATCTCATCGCCTAAAATAAAATCAGGGTTACAGGCGCTTGGAATATTTTCCTCCGCCAGCGTCCGCACCGGACCGGTACATTGAATAAAGGATTTTAAAAACTCATAATCAAAGCGCGGCAATCGCCAGGAAGAAATCACCGGCTCATTGTATTTCCGCTTATAAAACCCTTGCCAATTCGCACAAGGCGAACTCGCATCCGGGTTCCCCGACCCCAACAACCAGTTGGAAAGGTAGCGATATTTCATATCCGACGATTTCTGCCAACCCGTGCGCATGCTAAAGGCGCTACAGCCGGTACGAATCCTTTCCACCATATGGAATTTCAGCTTCAGCTTTTTTTGCGGCGCATTATCGTTAATCTGCCAGTGCGAAATGAGTGGCGTCTTAAGATACAACTCGTCGTTCATACCACTGTAATAAGGGCTATAAGGCACCTCAAACTCACACCAGAACGATCCCTTATATTGCGACTCCAACGTAGGAAGATTCGGTGCATAGGCATAAACTTTACCGCCGCTCTCCAGCAGCCTGAAGCCACCAAATTGCTTGAGTCCATATTCCCAACGCATCTGGCTTACCGCATCATGGCTGATATCGGCCATCGTGGGGAAATCCATGCTCTGATCCCACGCATCGTTGATAAAATAATGGTGGCAATCCCGTGCCGGCAGGGAATAATCAAGCCAATCTTGTTGATAATCCACCGTCCATGGCATCAAAATCGCCAGCGGATTATTGACCGGCATACCCATAAATTTGATGTTGGAATAATCCCCACCTGCCGCTGCGTCCATGGAAGGAATCACACCCGGCCCACCCGTGAGCAGCGGCCAGGCCGGTTGCACCATATCAAAGGGTGGCGGGAAAATATTCTGCCAACCACCAAGCCCCATAAAAGCCATCATCCCTTGAAAGAGGGTTTTTAGCGTAAGCGTCGCAGGATTGGCTGGGTTGGGAGAAACACCGTAAGAAGGCGGCAGCGGCGGAATCTGCACATACATATAAGGCAGCGGCGGCAAAATCTTCACCAACGACTTATTCACCGGCAATATCTGATGCGATTCATACCGGTCCGCTGTCAACCACCCCACACCCTGCATGAGCTGATCCAACATGCCATCCACGAAACTCGAGCCCGTACGCGTAATCGTGTTGAGTCGCTCCGCACCCACATTCGTATCACATAATTGAAAGACTTCTGGCCAATGATCCGGACCATCCACACTCGGGCAGCCCCTCTTGGAAAAGTCTAGCCCCTCCTCATTAAAAAACTTCTCGCCTGTGCCCGGCAAAACCGGTTTCTTACAAATATCGTAATCTGTGTTTAAAGGAACGGCACCCGCCGAAAGAAAATTCTCGTAGTCATAATATTCGTTGCGCATCCCACGCTCACGACGATTGGCCCCGATATGCAGCGGAAACTCCATATCGTCGGAAGCCTTATACATCGCCACCCACTGGCAATGCCCGAGCCCATACCCTGTAGGCGCATGCTCCAGCACAATCTCACCACAATCCCCACGATGTGCCCACTCTTCCAAATAGACCTTTAAACACTCCGATTTCTTGAGCTTCGTACCCAGATTCCGTCGATCCAACACCTCCTCAGCAGAAGGCGCAGGAGTCTTTTGATAAATATTAAACGGATCAAACGCCCATGGGTCAAACGGAGGCGTGACCACCACATCCATCACATCATCAGAATCCGTATAAAGCCCATAAGGCCCACCCCCTTTGCGGATACTCAAATTCCCTTCATTCTGGTTGTATGTGGTACGCGCACCATACTCACCGTACGTCACATAATCATGCGCCCGACCTGGCAAGAGTGGCACTTCCACACCATTGGCATAACGCGCCGTCAACGCCAGCGGCATATAATGCTCACCCGGCACCGGTGCTGCCATCACCTGATCTTCATGCGCCACCTTTTCCCAGCAACTGCCCGTCCATTCCCACTGCACGCGTATATCCAAATAAGGGCTCGTGCTTAAGCCACCGGTATAGTCTCGGCAAAAATTATCAAAATCATCCAGGTAATCGTCCTGAAAACACTGAATCACTTCCGCGCGCCCACCTGTGTCAAAATCACGGTCCGTATCCAGCGCAATATCACCTCCTACGCACGACGCATCCAAATTCAGCACGTCATCGCGCGGCACATAAAGCCCCGGATAGGTGGTGCGCTCATCCACCCAGCGTGCAAATTTATAGCGCTGTTCGGTTTCGTCCCAATAGCGCGTGCTCCAATGCCCCGGGATGACCTTTGGCTCACCCTCACGCTCCCCTACCTTCTTTGCAAAACGCTCTTCCGGATTGTAGCAACCTGTGCGGCTTGGCCAAATATCCGCGCTGTCGTAGCCAAACACCCCAGGCCCACAATCTCCCCTCCAGCCTGCATTTTCATCCAAAGGAGGCAAATCATCGTCCACATCGGGGTCGTCCTCAAAACAGCGATTGGGGTCATCTTCATCCAATGTCGCATTATACGCCGCATAATCCTGCGTACGAATCAGCAGGCACCCATTCCAGTAGTCGCTCCATTTCGCACATGGTGGGCAGCGTGGAATTTCTGTCTCCGCACCCGAACAATCCCCGTCCACATCGGGATTACACAAATTCACGTCAAAGGAATTGTCAAACAGCGGCTCTACACAAAAACCTTCGGTTTGTGGATCAGGCACCTCACAACTACTGGTGAAAAAATCATGGTCGGCCTTGCTTGGCTCAGGATTGGGAGGGTCGTTCTTGGTATTATCCCGAAAATAGCAATCACCAAAATTATCCTCAAGCTCTGCTGGCGCGCCTTGATACCCCCCTCGGCTACCATGCCGTCCCGTCTTCACATGATGTTCACGTACACAATAGGTCTGCGTACATTTATCGGGTCCTTCATGCGCATGCGTATCCCCAATAGGACCCGCACCTTCGGTCATGTTAATCTTCGAACAATGGTGTGCTTGCGCTTCTTGCCCCGTTGCAAACAACATCAACGCCGCCAGAAAAAGTAACATCTTGCAGGAGAGCAGATGCCCCACAAACGATATTACAAGACGACCCCCAGAAAACATGCCTTACGCTTTCCAGATATGTCTGACTACAGGGTTGTACATTCCACACCTATCCTTGTATGATGAATTCATTCCTACTTTTAGTGTAACATGCTCCAAAGTGAAATACAATTTAGATTAAATAAAAGTAAAATTTATAAAAAATTTCTTAAGAGGCCAGGCCAGGGTAAACTTCACAGAAAGATTGTATGGCACAATATTTTTCCGACATCGCAAAAGACGTCAAAAGCGGCGAATATTTCCGCTTTGCACGCGGGTGGTACATCCATCGCTTTGTCTATCCCGGCATCGAAGCAAGCTACCTGATTGTGCTTATCCTTGCATCCCTTTTTCTTCTATGGGTCTGCTTTAAGGTGATGGTCGCCACCTATCCCTTAACCATACGTGTGCCACTGGTAGCAGAAATCACCCAGCCCGAAGAAGAATATGCGCGCCTCATGCCACTTCAAAACACGGGCGACAAACAAGCACACCCGCAATATCTTCCCAACATCGCCTTGCTGGAATATCTCTTAATTGAGTACGTGCAGGCGCAGGAAATCTATGACCATGAAGAAAACTTGCTCCGTATGGAAAAAAACATGAATGTCATTGAACAATTTTCCGTGCCATCGGTGTTTGCGGCTTTTCAGGAATCGTTACGCTATAGCAACCCCAAAAGCCCGATTCTTCGCTACCGTGAACACACCAAACGCGACATCACGGTACAAGCCGCCAATATCCAATTAAGCCCCAGCATACTGGAAGAGATTAAGCACCCGCCCAAAGGAGCACTCTTACAAGGCACTGCCTATGTCCCCTTTGTGGCTACCCAAACATCTCAAGACACACAAATAGCAAGCCACTGGACTGCAAAAATAGATTTTTTATTTACACCGATTGCGTATAATTATGATCAAAAAGCTTTTGAACCTTTGTCTTTCAGAGTAAAAGCATACCAAGCATCTGAAGTTAAAAACTAGGGAAGTATCTTTCATGCGTCTTTTTTGTATCCTATGTTGTGTAACCTTGCTTGGAGGCCTTTATGTCGCCCCACCCATATATGCAAAAGTAGCGCAGGAAAGCACCCCCTCACGCGGCGACCCACGCATTCGTCATTTCACCTACCATCCCAACGAAGTCTACTCCTATACGGGATATTATCGCTACGCCTCCTTTATCGAATTTTCGGCCGAAGAAACCATCCAAAGCATTGTGATGGGCGACCCAACCGCGTGGCAAATCGTCCATTCGGGCAACCGCCTTTTCTTAAAGCCCATTGACCAAGACCCCACCACCAACATGACGGTGCTGACCAACGAGCGCACCTATTTCTTTGAACTCCACGCCGAACAGGCCGACGACATCAATACCGAAGGCCTCGCCTTTACCGTCCAGTTTATTTACCCAACCGGGCTCAGCAAAAGCAAAGACCTTTCCTTCCGGGAATTCAAGCGTCCACCTACCAAAAAAGACCTCCCCAACTATATGGAAGAACCAGGTCAGTACAATTTTCGCTACAGCATCAGCGGAGATACCATCATCGCGCCTTTGAAAATTTTTGACGATGGTGAATTTACCTACATGGAGTTTCGTGATGTGAATGCCGTTCTCCCGGCGATTTTCCTCGTCGATAAAAACCAGGACGAATCCTTGATCAATTACCGTATCGTCGACAATTTCGTCATCATTGAACGTGTCGCCAAGCAGTTTACACTCAGGCACGGCAAGGAAATTACCTGCATCTTCAATGAGGGCAATCCTTATCGGCGCGGCAGCCTAGCAAGCAAGAAAAAAGTCCTTGGCTTTTAAGGCATTTTTTCGTATAGTTTCTGCCCCCTTAAGGCAGATTATTCGTACAGTCACACACCCATGAACCAGAACCCAACCAAAAATGGTGCCGAAATCATTATTCAAGCCCTGATCGATCAGGGTGTGGATACCATCTTCGGCTACCCTGGTGGCGCCGTATTGCCGCTTTATGACGCACTGTTTCAGCAAAACCATATTCGCCACATTCTGGTGCGCCACGAACAAGGTGCCGCCCATGCCGCCGAAGGCTATGCGCGCTCCACCGGCAAACCCGGTGTTATCCTCGTCACCAGCGGCCCGGGTGCTACCAACACCGTCACCGGTCTCACCGATGCCTTGCTCGATAGCATCCCGCTGGTGTGCCTCACTGGTCAGGTCGCCACCCACCTCATTGGCAGCGATGCCTTTCAGGAGGCCGATACGGTCGGCATCACCCGCAGCTGCACCAAGCACAACTACCTTGTGACCGATGTGCACAAACTCAGCCACATCATGCATGAGGCGTTCCATGTCGCTACCAGCGGCAGGCCCGGTCCCGTTGTGATTGATATTCCCAAAGATATCCAGCTGGCAGAAGCGCCTTACGAGCCCGCAAATACCCAAACACGCACCTCCTACAAACCGCGGCCCAAAGCAGCGCCTTCTGCGATCGAAGAAGCGGTTGAGCTGATTGCGTCTGCCAAACGCCCGATCTTTTATACCGGCGGTGGCGTCATCAATGCAGGCGAAAAAGCCTGCCAATCCTTGATAGAGCTGGTGCGCGCCACCGGCTTTCCTATCACCAGTACGCTGATGGGCCTGGGCGCCTACCCGGCCAACGACCCGCAATTCCTTCGTATGCTTGGCATGCACGGCACCTACGAAGCCAACATGGCGATGGCCAAATGCGATGTGATGATCAATGTCGGCGCACGTTTTGATGACCGCATCACCGGTCGCGTGGATGCCTTCTCACCGGATTCAAAAAAAATTCATATCGACATCGATGCCTCTTCCATCAACAAAAACATCATGGTGGACTGTCCGGTCATCGGCGATGCCGGTGATATCCTGGAGCAGATGCTTTCTTTGTGGCAAAAGAAGAAGCTGCAACAACCCAACATCGATGCCTGGTGGCAGCAAATTGAGGAATGGCGCGCGGTCAACTCCCTGCATTTTAATCAGGAAGGCAAGATCATCAAACCGCAATATGCGCTGTATCAATTAAATGAAGCGATGAAAGACAAAGATTGGTTTGTCACCACCGATGTAGGCCAGCACCAAATGTGGGCGGCGCAATATATTGACTTTAACCGCCCCAATCGCTGGATGACATCCGGTGGGCTTGGCACCATGGGGTACGGCCTTCCGGCGGCCGTGGGCACCCAAATCGGCCATCCGGAAAAAACGGTGGTCTGCGTCTCCGGTGAAGCCTCCATCTTGATGAACATCCAGGAACTCTGCACCATCAAGCAATACCGCCTGCCTGTGAAGCTGGTGATCCTAAACAACCGCTATATGGGCATGGTCCGCCAATGGCAGGAGCTCTTCCACGGCAACCGCCATTCTGAAAGCTACATGGACGCCCTACCCGACTTCCTCGCACTAGCCGAAAGTTTTGGTATTAAAGGCATCCGCAATGTGGACCCTGCCACCGTCGATGAAGCCTACGCCGAGATGTTCGCCCATGATGGCCCAGTGGTCATGGATATGGTGGTTGATCAAAATGAAAATGTCTACCCCATGATCCCCGCAGGTGCAGCCCATCACGAAATGGAACTCTCCCCCAATGCGCCGCGCATCAAGGTGGATAAAGAAGCCGCGCGCAAGCAGGTATAAGAAGGAGCAAGCAGAACGATGACTCAAAAGCTCGGCGTCTATGAAATGGTGGAAACCCAGGAAGAGGACCATAAGCACACGATCGCCGTGCTTGTGGATAACGAGTTTGGCGTACTTGGTCGCGTGATTGGTCTGTTTTCCAGCCGTGGCTACAACATTGATAGCCTCACCGTAAGCGAGGTGGATGAGCAAAAACACCGCTCGCGCATTACCATCATCACCCACGCCAATGAGCGTATTATCGCCCAGATTATGTCCTTGCTGGAACGCTTGGTGCCGGTGCACGAAGTGCGTGACCTCACCGTGGAGTCCCCGCATATCGAACGCAGTGTGGGCTTGGTCAAAGTGATCAACGAAAGCCAGGAAGCGCGTGCCAGCGCGCAGCAACTCGCCGATCGTTTTGGCGCCAGAACCATTGATTCCACCGCCGAATCCTTTATCTTCGAGCTTTCGGATACACCGGAAAAACTGGATAAATTCATTACGCTGATGGCTCCTTACGGCGTCAAAGAGGTCTGCCGCACCGGTGCCACCGCCATCGCGCGTGGTATTGACTATATGGCACACAACGAAGAGCAGGAAGAAGCACCCTAGGCCTTCCTCACCCATCTGCCTCCCTTTATGCCTCAAATATCCCCTCCCACCCTTTGGCGCGTCTTGTTGCTTGGGCGCTGCCCTCGCTGCGGAAAAGGCAAGCTCTTTGCCTCCTTCCTTTCTATGCATGCGCATTGTGCTGCCTGTCAATTTCCCATCAAACGCGGTGAACAAGCCGATGGACCGGCCTATACCGCTTTATGCATCGTGTCCGTCTTTGTTACATGGCTCGCTTTTTGGGTCGAAATGCGCTATCAACCTTCTGCCTGGGTACACATCGCCTTGTGGCTACCCACCATCACCCTGGGCAGCCTGGTGATGCTACGCATTGCCAAAGCTGGCTTTTTGTGGCTACATTGGCGCACCAAGCCGGAAAATTTTGAAGAGTAACGCAAAAAACATGATCCAATCGAACACCACCACTCCTTCCTGGCGTCAAAGCAATGCAGGCCGCCTAGTCTTCCTGCTTAGCATGATCGGTGCCTGCGCACTCTTCCTCACCCTTGGCTCCTGGCAAGTCCAGCGCTTGCACTGGAAAGAAAACCTGATTGCCACGCAAGAAAAAGCCGCAAAAGCCCCACCCGCCCCCTTAAGCAAAGAGGCGTTACAAAACCCCGAAGCCTACCACTTAAGAGAATTTTCTCTGCAAGGCCGCTTTCTGCCGGAGCAGACCCTCAAACGTGCCGGTATTTACCATGATAAAAAGCTTGGCTCCTACCTCCTGACACCCTTCCGCCTACTTTCGGGTGAAATAATCCTCATTCAGCGCGGCTGGATTTCAGAAGCAAAGCCTCTGCGCGTGCATACACCCCAAAGCATCACCGCACTTTATGCGCGGCTACGCATCCCTCCAACCGGCCGCATGGCGGGCTTGCTTCCAGACCACCAACCCGAGCAAAAAATCTGGCACTGGATGGATATTCCTTCCATGGCCCAGCACCTGAAACAAAGCAGTAACCTTACCATCCTGCCCTTATATTTCCAGCAAACCAAACCGCTGGACGTAGAAAACCAACCGCAAATCATTGCGGACTTGCCTACGCTGCATAACGACCATCTGGGTTATGCCATCACCTGGTTTGCGCTGGCCTTCGTGGTCGCGGGATATACCGTCTACTGGCACCGTATCCATCGGAACCAAGCATGAGCACCATGCGCTACCATAGCACACGAGGAAAGTCCGCTCCCTTAAGCTTCACCGAGGTGCTCACCGGCGGCATCGCGCCTGATGGTGGGCTTTATATGCCTGAAACCATCCCAACACGCACCGAGCAGGAATGGAAATCGCTTGCCTCTTGTTCTTATCCGGAGCTTGTATGCGCCGTGCTGGAACCTTTTGTAGACGAGCATTTTGGCCAAGCCACACTGCAAACACTGGCCGAGCAATCGGTCGCCTCCTTTTCTGACCCAGCCATTGCACCGCTGGTAGAACTCGAGAAAGAAAATCTCCACATCCTCGAGCTTTTTCATGGTCCAACCCTTGCCTTTAAAGACCTTGCCCTGCAGCTGCTTGGGCAACTCCTGCAGCATGCCTTAGAAAAACAGAACAAACGCGCGCTGATCATCGGCGCCACCTCCGGCGACACCGGCTCAGCCGCCATTGAAGGCTGCCGCCACTCCGATCGCATTGCGCTCTTTATGCTGCACCCGCACGGGCGCGTGAGCGAAGTCCAGCGGCGGCAGATGACCACCGTACTGGCACCCCATATCCACAACCTAGCCATTGAAACCGATTTCGATGGCTGCCAGCAGAGTGTCAAAACGCTGCTGCGCGAACCCGGCATTGCGCTAGATGGTCGCTCCGTGGTCGCGGTCAACTCAATCAACTGGGCGCGTATCATGGCGCAAATCGTTTATTATGTGCACATTGCCCTCAAGCTGGATGCCTGGAACCATCCGCTGACCGTGGTGGTCCCCACCGGCAATTTCGGCAACATTTTTGCTGCTTTTATGGCCCGCAGGATGGGTGTACCGCTGCATCGCCTGATTGTGGCCACCAACCGGAACGACATCCTCCACCGCTTTATCGAACAAAACGACTACTCACGCCAGGAAGTCACGCCAAGCCTTTCGCCCAGTATGGATATCCAAGTCTCCAGCAATCTGGAACGCCTGCTTTACCTGCTGCACCACGAAGATAATGCCGCCGTTGCCTCGCTGATGGAGCAATTTGCCACCCAAGGCACCATGCCGTTAGAGCCTGCCATCCTCACGCCACTGCGCGAGCATTTTAGCAGCTACCGTTGCAGCGATGAAGAAACCCTTGCCACCATCGCCTCCCTCCACCAACACACCGGCTACCTGGCTGACCCACACACCGCCACCGCCATTGCCGCGGCGCGTGCACACCAGGCTGCGCAACCATCTGATGGCCGTATGGTCGTCGTGGCCACCGCCCATCCCGCCAAGTTTCCCGACGCCATTTTCCAAGCGCTAGATATAGAACCCGCACTTCCTCCGCACCTATCCGACCTGCTTAGCCGGGAAGAACGTTACACTGTGTTACCCAATACGCTTGAAAGCCTGCGCGAGTATATGGCATCTCACCTGTAACCCTGTGAGACATCACAATTTGCTGCACCGCAGCATAAGCTATTGTTTTTTCTTCTTGTCTTTCTGTTAGAAAATCATAGAATCCGCTAAAAATGCGTGCACCATTGTTTGTGGTGCAACGGAACCTGTTTTCATCACACAAGCATCCTACCTTTTAGCAAACGATATCTTAAACCGCCAGCATGTGAGCGAACCTTATTCCTATGCCTGCTTCCCCCAACCCCACACCAGACGTCGCACGCAAACGTCGCAACAAGCGCGATAAAAGCGAGCGCCTGGCCAACCTCACGGCGCAGATTCAAGAAAGCAAGTTTAACCGCTACATCGCGCATGATTTAGCAGGTTACCGCAGGCATGTCGCGCGAGGCGGTGTCGAGCTTTACTCGGAAAAGGAACTGGAAGAGCTGCAAAAAGCGGGCGTCTCAGACCGCTTGCCGCCACGCGCCACCGCGCATTACATGTCGCTTGCCGCCACCAGCGAGGGCATCCGTAATCTCATCAAGGCCCGTCCGGAAGAAACTG
>JANQHP010000174.1 GCA_028282625.1 Rickettsiales bacterium
GTCACCGAGTGGGGCATGAGCGATGAAATCGGCCCGATCCGGCATGATAACCGCGACGATTATTCCGAGGAAGCCTCAAATATGATCGCCAAGGAGGTCCGCAAACTGGTGCAAGAAGGCCATGAACGCGCCGAACATTTGCTGAAAAAACATGAGGATGAACTCCATCTGCTCGCCAAAGCGCTGCTGGAGCACGAAACGCTGACCGGCGATGAAGTGCATCAGGTGCTCAAAGGCGAAAAACTCGTCAAAGAAGCCAAGACGTCCGAAAAAGCCACCCAGCCATTGTCACCCATTCCAAGCTTAGGCGCCCATACGCCGCCCAAAAAGTTGCGCAAAAAATCCGCCCCTGGCACCAAGGCCTCTACCAAAAAAGCGGCAGATGCACCCAAGAAACCTTCGGAAAACGCGTCGGAAAACGCGTCGGAAAACCCTCAAGATCCCCCTGATACAAAAGGGTAGCCCGTGGTAGCGCAAGCCAAAGAGCCTGCCCGACTGTTCGGTACCGATGGCATCCGTGGGCGGAGCAATCAACCGCCGATGGATGCGATGACGCTACTCAAGCTTGGCATGGCCGCCGGTCACCATTTCACCCAGCAAAAAGAGCGCGACCACAGCCGCCGTCCGCGCGTGGTTATCGGTAAAGATACCCGCCTTTCGGGCTACATGGTGGAACCCGCACTCACCAGCGGTTTTATCGCCGTTGGCGTGGATGTCATGCTGGTGGGCCCGGTCCCCACGCCCGCCCTTTCCATGCTGACCCGCAGCCTGCGCGCGGATGTCGGCGTCATGATTTCTGCCTCCCACAACCTCTATGCCGATAACGGGGTCAAACTCTTTTGCCCTAATGGCCTAAAGCTAGATGATGCCACTGAGCGCGCCATTGAAACCCTGATGGCACAAGGCGTGGAATATCTGGCGGTTGATGCACCCGATATGGGACGCGCCAAGCGGCTGGAAGATGCACGCGGGCGCTACATGGAATATGTCAAAATGTCCTTCCCCAAGCGCACACGGCTCGATGGCTTGCGCATCGTGATCGATTGCGCGCATGGCGCAGCCTACGACATCGCCCCCACCATTTTATGGGAACTCGGCGCAGACGTGATCCCGGTTGGGGTCTCGCCCAATGGCCTGAACATCAATGAAGGTTGCGGCTCCACCGACCTCCACACACTATGCCAGCGCGTGAAAGAATATCAGGCCGATATCGGCATTGCGCTTGATGGCGACGCCGACCGCGTGATCATCTGCGACGAACAAGGCGCCATCGCCGATGGGGATCAATTAATGGCCGCCATTGCCACCTATTGGCACCAGCAAGGCCGCTTAAAAGGCGGCGGCATCGTCGGTACCGTCATGACCAATCAGGGGCTGGAAACCTATCTGAGGGAACACAGCCTGCACCTCACCCGCACGCCTGTGGGCGATAGGCACGTGGCCAAGGCCATGCGCGAGGAGGGCTACAATCTGGGCGGCGAGCCTTCGGGGCACGTCATCTTCAACGACTACACCACCACCGGCGATGGGCTGCTTGCCGCGCTGCAAATCCTCGCCCTGCTGGTGGAACACAACCAATCGGCCAGCACACTGCTGCGTGTCTTTACCCCCTGGCCACAGCGGATGGAAAATCTGCCACTTCGCACGCGCGACCCTTCCATCATCGACCACCCGGAAGTGCGTGCGGCCACCCAAAAAGCCCAGGAAACCCTCGGCGACCAAGGGCGCGTCCTGGTCCGTCCTTCGGGCACCGAACCCTTGCTTCGCCTGATGGTCGAAGCCAAAGAGGAGGCACTGGCAGCACGCGTCATGGCGGAGCTAAAAGCCAGCCTGCAAAGCCTTGGCACCACTACGTCCTAGACACAATGTCTAAGCGTTTTCCTTCTCCTGCCCTATTGCTTGTTGGAGGCACCGATAGCAGCGGCGGCGCGGGCATCACACGTGATACGCAAGCGGCCACCGCACTTGGCACCACCGCGCGCCCTGTTGTCACCGCCATCACCGCGCAAGCAAAAGGCACGCCCATCCGTGTATTCCCCTTAAGCAAAGAAGCCCTCCTTGCAGGCTTGCACGCCGCGTTGCAACCCTTTCCTCCTGCAGCCGTTAAAACCGGCATGCTGTGGAACGCGGAGACCGTCCGTACGCTTGCGTCCTTCCTTCAGGCACATCTGCCTAACACCCCGCTCATCGTCGACCCGGTGCAAAAAAGCAGCAACGGGGATACCCTACTCAATCACGAAGGGCATCAGGCCTTGATCGATATGGTCGCCACGCATCCAGGCCCTACCACCGTCATGCCTAACCTGCCTGAAGCCGCTTCCGCCACAGGGCTTGCGCCGGAGACGCCACCTGAAACACTGGCACAAGCCGCAAGAAACACCTACCGCGCAAACCTGCTATGGCTGACCGGCGGGCATGGTGAAGCAGACATCCTCACCGACCTGCTCTGCGCAGAAGAGGGCACCACCCACATATTCCAAGCCACCCGGCAGCACCCCACACGCCCGCTCGCCTTAAGGGGTACGGGATGCCGCCTGGCCAGTGCCTTTGCCGCCTGCATCGCGCGCGGCATGGCACCAGAAGAAGCCGCGCAAACCGCCCATAGCTGGCTGCAGCGTGACATTGCATCTAATTGAAGCGATTAAGGTCCCCCAACCAATAGATCATGCGACAAACCGAATCGGTTTTGCTCACATCATAATCCAGAGTCACGGTATCCACACAATCTTCTAGGCCGGATGGGAAAAAAGGCGACCTACCGTCATGCGCCACCATGTTCCCCTGACTCGCCACGCCATCGTCTATTTTGATATCCAGTGTGCGCGCTTCTTCGGGTGTGAGTGACCCGGCACTTAACCTATCTGTGCCACCCGAAAAAGTCACTTCATAAAGATGCAGGGCATTTTCCACCCGGTTATGGACGGCGTGCCATTCAAACACATACACATTCGTATCCAGCGCAGAGGCGGGCACATGCGTCCCCGGCGTATAGGCATCTGCTACCAACGGAGGCGTCACACCAATATAGCTGGCCGAAACCAGGCCCGATAACGAAAGATGGTGCCACGCTTCCACCTCCTCTTGGTAGCCACCCACCCGGCCATCACCATCTCCACTTGTTGCCGCAGTCCAAAAGCTTCCTGCACGCGTAAAATCACCCGGCAGCTCCCTGTATTTATCCTGAAAGCGGATAATCCGGCCCTCATAATCCTGAAATTCCGACGCCACCTTCTGAAGCTCCGCCGACCGGATCAAGGCCCTGCCGCCCATTACCGCACCCACAATAAAACCCACCACCACCACCACCACAATCATCTCCACCAGCGTAAAGCCGGCCATATGCCTCGTGCGCTGCGCCATTTCAGACCTCCTTTTAGAACTCATCCAACCCCTCAAACCGATAATGGATCAAACAAAACCGCTCCTCTGCCTCCACATTATAAAGCTGCGTCACACCATCGGTGCAGTCATCCGCACCCGCGACCGTGCCCTGTTCAAAGCTTCGCACCACGCCTTCATTGGAAATGCCATCATCCATCCGTGTATCAATCAGCAAGGCCTGGTTTGGCGTCAAAGCCGCATATGCCGGCGCGGCGGCCCCTTCTTCTGCCGTTAACCACAGCCCTTCCATACCTCCATCCAACGGATTGGAAAGCCGCCACGCTCCAGGATCAATCGCAGCATCTGGAATATTGGTCCCCACCAGCCAGCCATTGGCATCAAACACGCCGCTATAGGTCCCCGGGATAATCCCCGCCAGCGCCATATGTTCCCACGCACCCACCTCTTCGGCGCCATCGCCAATCTCTCCATTGCCGCCACCAGAAGAAGCCGCTGCCCACAGATCCGCCGCGCGCGAAAAATCGCCTGGCAGTTCGCCATAATGGTCCCTAAAGCTCTTGACCGCTATTTCGTATTTCTCCATTTCACTGATCACCCGCTGCAACTCGGCCGATTGCAGCAACTCCCTGCCACCAAGCACCGCGGCCGCCAAAAAACCGACAATCACCAGCACGACCACAATCTCCACCAAGGTGAAGGCAGCCTGCTGCTTCAAAAAACCAGGAGTCACACGACGCATACGCAAACAACCATTTTTCTCTTTACCTTTCTTATTTTATCTCATTTTCCCCACCCACGCAACGGCAGCAAATCGCATGCCTTAAAAAGCAGAAGGGAGTGTTCCTAAGCTCCGTCATCCCGCGGCCTCGACCGCGGGATCCAGCGCTCTTTATTCAAGCAGAGGCCTTAACCCCCTTGTGATCCCCCGCCGGCGCTTAGGAAGCGGCGTCGCTTCGCTCTTCTTTCATTTCGCTCAAGCGCCACTAAGGCTTACGCTCCCACTTGGTCGCTACTCGCGGGCTTAAGAAGCCCGCTCCGGGGAGGTACCCACGCACCTCCCCTAAATCCCCTCTCCCCTCCGGGGGAGAGGGTTAGGGAGAGGGGGTGCACTATAAATATCGCTCAAGCGCCACTAAGGCTTACGCTCCCACTTGGTCGCTACTCGCGGGCTTGGATAAGCCCACTCCGAAAAGAGGTACCCATGCCTCCGCCTCACCCCGTCATCACGGAACCCTGAATACCGAACACGGACCACCCCCTTAAAACAGACGCACCGTCACCGGCGTATGGTCCGAAGGTTTCTCCCAGCCGCGCGGCGTATCGTCGATGTCAGCCTCCTCCAGTACATCTGCGGCTTGCGGTGAAAGCAGCAGATGGTCGATCCGCATGCCCTTATTCTGTTGCCACCCGCCGCCACGGTAATCCCACCAGCTAAAATGCTGCGTCTGCGGCTGGTGCAGGCGAAACGCATCCTGCATCCCAAGATGTAGCAAGCGCTGAAATTGCGCTTGCTCTTTGGGGTGAAAGCAAAGCGTATCACGAAGCGACACCGGGTCATAGACATCGATATCCGCCGGTGCCACATTATAATCCCCGCCGGCAACAAAGCACTCTTCATAGTCCAGAAGGCTAGTAAAATGGCGCTGAAGCCGCTCAAAAAAGCGCAATTTATACGCAAAGCGCGGGCTATCCACCTCCGTGCCATTGGGCACATAAATGCTGGCCACCCGCACCGCGCCACCGGGAAT
>JANQHP010000045.1 GCA_028282625.1 Rickettsiales bacterium
TAACGCCATCGAGTGCATCAATTTCTTTCACCAAGACCCCTTTTGCGACACCCCCAATCGCCGGGTTGCACGACATTTGCCCAATCGTGTCGACCCGATGTGTCACCAGCAGCGTTTTTGCACCCGCCCGCGCAGACACCGCCGCCGCTTCGCAACCAGCATGCCCGCCGCCGATCACAATCACATCCCATGTGGTTTTTTTGTTCAACATACCCTTTCCCGCCTTGATCGCCCTGTTTTTTGGCCTCGTTTCACGTGAAACATCTTAATTTTCTTAACTATTTGGCCGCGCATGCGTCCGTGAGTCCATTTTATTATTACATTACAGGTGTTTAGTATTAAGCTTTTTTGTTAAAAAACCAAACAACGAAATTTACATTTTTCCTGCATTTCTTGTCTTTTTTCTTTTTTGTTATTTTCCTATACAAAATTGTTGAAAAATCTGCTCCAATACCTCTTCGGTGCCCCAATGGCCGGTAATGCTCCCAAGCGCCTTGGCCGCACCGCGAATATCTTCAGCCACACACTCCAAAAAGGATGCTTCGCCGCTTTGTGCCGCTTCCAATACACGACCCAAGGATTCTACTACCGATTCCAACGCCTTACGGTGGCGCACCCGGGTGATCGCCGCATCTTCAGCCTGATCGACCAATGCCACACATCGCGCCCGCAACGCTTCCAGCAACGCCTCCATGCCGATGCCTTTTTGTACGGAGAGCTCCAGCGGCTTGGCGGGTGCCATTTCCTTAGGATATTCCACGGCGTCCACAAGGTCCACCTTATTAACCAAAAGGATAATTCGCTTATCTGTTAAAATATTGCTTTCTAATGTAAAATTAGGCGCATGCGTGGCGTCCACCATGTAAAGAATCAGGTCCGCACCCTGCATCTGCGCCCGCGTGCGACGCATCCCTTCGCGCTCAATTTCGTGGTCGCTTTCATGCAATCCTGCGGTATCGTACAAGGTCGCCGGCACCCCACCGATATTGAGCGTGACCTCCAACACATCCCGCGTGGTGCCCGCCTGCGGGGAAATAATCGCCACATCCCGCTTAGCCAAGGCGTTGAGCAACGACGATTTGCCCACATTGGGCGCGCCAGCAAGCACGATTCGTACACCTTCGCGCACCCGCTCACCGGATTTCAGGCCCAATTGATGCACACAATGGTTTTTAAGCGCCTTTGTTTCTGCCACCACCTGGTCCCAAACCTGGGCGGGAATATCCTCATCGGGAAAATCCACATAAGCCTCCAACAACGCCTGAATATGCTGCAGCGACGCACGAAAATCGGCATAGATCTCACTGGCTTTGCCCTCCATCTGACGGAGCGCCTGCGCGTGTTGAGAGGCGGTTTGTGCCTCAATGAGATCGGCCAGGCCTTCGGCCTCCAGCACGTCCATTTTACCATGCAAAAAAGCACGATGCGAAAACTCGCCGGGCTCTGCCACACGCACATCTGGCAGACCGCACGCAAGCTCCAAGACACGCTCCATCACCGCCGGACTGCCATGCACCTGCATTTCCAGCACATCCTCTCCGGTAAAGCTGCCGGGCGCTGGGAACCACAGCATCAGCGCCTGGTCAATCGGCTCTTGCGTCGCCGGATGACGCAGATGACGCAACGTGGCGCGGCGCGGAAGCAGCTCGACCTCGCCGATAAACACCTGGGCCACCGCCTTGGCCTTGGCGCCTGAGACACGCACCACCGCCACACCCGCGCGCCCGGGTGGGGTCGCTACCGCAAGGATGGTGTCGTGTGTGGCATAGGACATGGCACGGCCTGCATACAAAAAGGGGAACGCGTGGTATCTGACATTGCGCAGGAATGCAAGCCTTTGTTGCGATGTGGGGAGGAAAAACGGCGCGCGACTATGGCGCGATAGAAGGCAACATGCCTGGCATTTAGAGAAGAAAAAAGGCGCTGGAGGCAAGCCCCCAACGCCCTTTCGCGTAAAAAAGAAGAAGAGGCGTTAGTTCAACGCTTCTTCCAGGCTCTTGCCTGCCTTGAATTTCGCCACATTCTTTGCAGGGATCTTGATCTCCTGGTTGGTGCGAGGGTTACGACCCGTACGCGCCTGGCGCTTGTTCACGCTGAAGGTGCCAAAATTGACCAGGGTCAACTTGCCACTTTTACGCAGCGCTTGCGCGATCCCGCCTGTTACCGCTTCCACAGCGCGACCCGCATCGGCTTTGCTTAAGTTGGCACTATTTGCTACATGTTCAATCAATTCGTTTTTATTCAAGGTTCTTCTCCTTCGGTTGGTTAATGATAGCCGTTTTTGCGTTACCAAATTTTGCGTTACCAAAACAGCCTGACGGAGCCTTTCAACGCCCGCCATTCCTCACTTTTAAGAGGAGTTGCTTGTATCCTCTCCCATCTAAGGCAAATTACAAGCGAAAAATGCACCCCACCCCCCATTTTCCGCCGTTTTCCCCCATTTTGGCGGGTTTTTAAGGAAAAATAGAGAGAAAATCCGCTTTTTCCCTGCGCCCCACCACGCTTTTTAGGTGCAAAACTTCCCACGCTTACACCCAGAGGCAGCAAGGATGGGGCCTTGGGGTCGCCAGGTCGTGGACTCAGCGGGAAAAGGGCTATTCTGCTGGGCACGGTTCGTGTATTTTGCTTCCCAGGCGCTTTAAAGCGCACCCCTAAAGGCTTGCACATCAAACGAGGAGATTCCGATGCACAGCTTTCTTTATATTGCCCTCGGCGCGTTGGTGCTGATCACGCTTTCGGCCATCACCATTGGTCGGAGACGAAAACATCAGACGGCGCTGGGCGACGGGGAAGCGGTGGAGCTGCGCCAGGCCATCCGCGCGCAGGGCAATTGCGCCGAATATCTGCCGATGGGACTTTTGATGCTGGCGCTGCTTGATTCCAGCGGTGTGGCACCCTGGCTTATCCATGCCTTCGGGATTTTTCTGCTGATGGGAAGGGTGCTGCACGCGCTTAGCTTGCTGAAGGTGGAGCGCTACAAAAAGGGAAAGCTGGTGACGCATGCGAAGTTTCGCGTGCGCGGGATGCAGCTGACTTTTGGCACGATGGGCGCGATGGGCGCGTTGCTGCTGCTGCAATGGTTCCGGCTGGTGGTTGGTGACTGGTGACTAGATGATGGATGATGGAGTGCCTACTTGCCACTAAACTCTCAACTCTAACGACTCACACAAAGCCCGGACCGCCAAATGCACCTGGTAGAGGCGCAGTTGCAGCAAGCGATAAAGATGCGCCTCTTCGGGCGATGGTGCTGGCGTTAACAGCGCGTGCATCATGGCAATGTCCATCGCGCGGTCCAGCAGGTCGAGTGCTTCTTCGGGAGGCGGCAGGGATTTGGGTGGAGGCATGGCGTTTCCTTTAGGCTTAGAAGCAAACAAACGGCACCAACGGTAACATTGGTGCCGGGGTGTTCAAAAACCAACCATAGATGGCCGCAGCGCTTTTAACCGCAAAGCCTTTTTTATGACGCCGCCACCCCGACCTTAAGAACAATGTCTCGTATCGAGATGACAGTTTGGTATCGACTGCTGTCACAGCCGCTATGGTTGAGGTTTTGACGCCCCGGAGTTACTTCAACTCTTAGAGGTTATTAGAGCGTATTTTATGTGGAAGGTCAACAGCCTGTGCGTGTAGGTAGCTGGTGGGTGAGGGTGGGTTTTGGTGAGTAATTGGGGGTTGGTGTGTTCCGCGTTATACCCCCTCACCCGGACACTACGTGTCCACCCTCTCCCCCATGGAGGAGAGGGAATAGAAGACGGTGCATGGGTACTTCAACCGGAGTGCGGTACGCACGACTAGGAGCGAAGCGACGCGGCGCACGTGCGCCGGCGGCGGTTTAAGGGGGCAAGGCCCCCTTTTATGTAAAGAACAC